>NZ_JAJCGT010000021.1:0-59392 GCF_020553185.1 Blautia sp. MSK18_10
CATCATATTTTTTTCGTTCTTCTGCTGATTTCATATTATAACCAGACAAGAATTTGGATGCTTGTCCTTTTGACCTATAAAACCATATTCCAAATAAAAGCATAATCACTGCCATTGCAAAGTCAAAAATAATATAAATATAGAACATATAATGCCTTCCTTTCAGTCAATTCCTCAAACCAGAAGTTATTACTTTTTGCATAGTGTGTTTTCTAAAATGATAATAACCACGACATCAACTACAATGATTCCCAATGCAATATATACAAAAAATGCAGGCAAAATATTTTCAAGCAAGCCCATAATTAATGCAAGAATTGCTATAATAGACATTCCAACTCCCATTGTCCTGCATAACTTCTTTTCATCATATTTTTTCTTTTCTTCTTTTGAAGCTGTATTATATCCAGAAATAAACCAGCTTCCGTGTCCAGAAAGTAAAACTATAGAAAGTACAGCAAATATTACAAAGACAATCCACACTATCCAATCAGAACCTGTTGCTAAATCTGCTAATTTCAATTATAGACCCCTCCCTAAATTCCGTTTTTCTTAATTCTAAAAATCTGAAAGTTGTCTTTTAAGATTTCAATTTCGTTAAATCCTCTAAATACATTTCTGTATAACCACATTCTGGGCAGACTGCAACTCTAACATCATCTATAGTTGTCGCCTTTTGTTTTTCATCTACACGA
The DNA here is from genome assembly GCF_020553185.1 of Blautia sp. MSK18_10. Classification (NCBI taxonomy): domain Bacteria; kingdom Bacillati; phylum Bacillota; class Clostridia; order Lachnospirales; family Lachnospiraceae; genus Blautia; species Blautia sp. MSK18_10. Next base: position 696 of record NZ_JAJCGT010000021.1, read on the forward strand.
ACAACCATCCCATAGCCACCGCCATTAACTTTAAGTCTTAAATCTAATTTCATACTTGCTCCACACTTTTCACATTTCCTCATTGTTTATACCTCCAAATCCCGAATTTGAGAAAAAGCCCAAAGGACTTTTAATGTCCCTTATGCTTTTCTCTTTTCTTTCGCTGTTTTAGTTCAAACATTCGCTGTTCTTCCGCCTCTTTTTTCTTTCGTTTTTTTTCTTTACGCTCCTGTTTGTTCTGTTCCTGTTGTAATTTCAACGCCTGTTGCGATTTTGTGCCAATGCCAGTTTCCAGCATCTGCTTTTTTGCTGAACGCTGCATCCGTTTCGGATTTCTTTTTATATCCTTTACAATAGCTTCAACAGCCGGACTGAATTTCAAACCGAAATAGTATTTTTGAATATATTCCTGCACTTCATAATCTTTTGGTTCTACGCCAAATGTTACCTTTGCCACAGATAATTTACCATCTTCAATATGCTCAAATATGCCTACCCCAAATGGTTCTTCAAAATATACCGTCAATCTTCCATTTACTTTGTCCATAAAAATCCCTCCTAAAATTTATTGAACAAAGAATGGACAACCCGGAGGGGCAGGTTACTTACCCTATTTATATAGGACGGCCGGGCTACCTACCGGCTCTGGCACATCAAAGATGCACGTTGCGTTTTTATCTTTGTTTTGATAACTTTCAATTTACCTTCACTTTATTTTACCATAGTGCTTTCTAAAGTTCTATTCTAATATACAAAAATGTAAAAAAGCGATCTTATCCCCCTCGCAATCACACATATATCATGTTTTTCAATACAATTTCTTCTGCACTAGCTTTTATATTATTCATCAGCCTGACCCACTCCATCTGATCCTGTGCCTTTAATTCTTCAGTTACACCCTGTTTTTCTGTCATCTGTTCCATAAGCGTTTCCACCTGTTCTCTAGCTTCCTGATCAATCTGATTCAGATGTTCATTCAGCTTTCCAGTCAATAACAAATACTGATACCCTGCTGATCTGTGTTCTTTTAAGAACTGCTTTCGTAACATTCCATATTTTCCATATATCGGTTCTTCTTCTCTTAAAACCAGATCCGGCAAATAGTAATCTCCATGCAACGTATAGCTCATTCCATTTTTTTCATCATAAATTTGTTTTTTCATAGTCTAAATCTCCAATCCTTTGTATTTTGTTCTATTTTTCTTACGTTGTTGGTTTTCAATCTGACTCTTTTGAGTCGCCCATTCCAACTGTTTCAGAACGCTTCCCTTTGGCATTTGCTCCATTCGCCGTTTTTCTTCCAGTGTCCTTTGTTCTTTAATATCCTGCTGCACCACATCCTCTACAGTTTCTGATCCCAAAATACGCACCACTCTGTCATATCTGTCCGAAATCTCTTGTAAACGTTGATTATCATTTAATAATTCCCCATTTTCTTTACGCACATCATCTAACTGCGTTTGGATATCATCACATTTCTCCGTAGATTTTTGATATTTGTTTTTCCAGCTTTCTATCGTTTTGTTAAGTTCTACAACCTTTCCAGCTAATGCAGCAATCTGATTCTTCATCTTGATAAACAATGGCTTGATTTTATTTTCTCTGTAAGGTACTGCACGTTCAAATGTTCCTGCCTCCGGTAAAAACGTCTTAATCATTCCATATTCTTTTATTTCTTTACTGGCATTATCCATAATCGGCTGCAGCACATCTCGACGCTCTTCCAGACTTTTTACTTCTTTTTCTGCGTCCTCTGCCCTTTGTTCTGCTTCTTGTTTCTCCCTGATTGCCTGTTCCTTATCGTCTTTTAAAATCTGGATATCTGCTCTGAATTCCGCAATTTGTGCTGTCAGTTCTTCGTTTTCTGCAGTTAGATACTCTTTCTCCTGCTCCAGCTCCTGTACTTCCTTTTTTCGCTCTTTCTTCTTGAAGTTATAAACATCCAAATGTTCCTCATGAGTACCTTTCTGTTCCCATTCAATGCCATGCTGTTTTGCAATCTCTGCCAGGACCTTTTTTTCATGGTTCATCCACTGGTTCAACTCTGTATCATGCTTATTTCCACCTTGAAATCCAAGACTTTTTAATGCCTGTTTCAACGAAACTCTAGTGTCCATTCCTTTTCCTTTCCAGTCAGTCACATAAGGAATAAAATCAATATGTAAATGTGGAGTAGACTCATCCTGATGTAGATAACACCCAAATACCCGTAGCGTTGGATTCCGTTTCTGGAAGTCCTTTACATATTCATCCAGCACTTTTACAGCCATATCTCCTTCTACTGTTCCGACAGCCATATCTTCTCGATTTCCAATCTGGAAAATCACTTCATGGAACAATTTTTCCTGTTTGCCCTGCCGGATTTTTTCATAGTAATTTGTAATCTGTCGATCTTTTCTTTTCCCGATATTATATCGTTCTACAGCTTCATCAAACAGTTCTTTATAAACTTCTTTTACATTCTCATTCTGATAGCAAATATTTAATTGCACTCTGTCTGAATCAACATTTTCTGCTATAAATTCCCTTCTGTTATGAGCCAGAGAACCTGTCCCGATCATACCACTAATTGTTCGTTTCAGCGTCATGTTCGTCACCCCACTTTCTAAAACCAGTGCCAGACATGGCACATAAATTTGTATCTTTACCAGCTATAGTATAAAAAGAAATCTTCGCCGGATACGGCGGTTTTGTTACTTTTGTCAAAAGTAACGCAAAAGCACTTTCGACAGCCGTACCGTCCATCAAAAGTACCCTTGCGCCCTCCGGGGGTACAGAGACCTTTACTCCGGTATCCTTGCCCGAATATATTCCAAATCACCACAATACGGTGTCCCTACAAGATACCATTCTCTTGCAGGATTCATTTCCATTCTGGTCTGAACCCATTCATCATCAAGCAACACTTCCAGGCATTCTCCACAGTGAAATCCTGTATCAATCCATAGATCTGATGATAATAATCCATATCTTTTGTTATAACTGTTATATCCTAATCTTCCTTCTCTCATTGTGCCAATCTCCTTTCATCTACCGTTTCCGCAGGGGCGCCCTGAATCAGGGCTCCCTTTTGAAAATTCTCTTCTACGCCAGTCAACTCCCGACTACACCTTACCAACATTCTCCTTGTCTGCTATCTACAGGTGCGTGACACGCTCCTGTAATAAAGTGTTCAGAAAGAACCTTTACCATCGAAAGTTCTCCGGTATTTCCCGTCTGTCCAGATATTCCTGCCGGAACTTTTCTCTTTCTTCTTCCGTTGGTGCTGTTTTGGATTTGCTGTATACTTCACGATTCACCATTGCATCCAGTTTTTTCTCCAATCCCAACCGTATTATTTCTTCACCATCGTAGTTATCCATCAAAAAATATTGCAAGAGCTGAAAGAATAACTCGTATGGAATCTGTACACTTTTATTTTGCATCTGTTCTCCTTTCAAGGTAGCAAGATCCCATCTTCTTAAGAAATGGTAATCTTGCCATCTTCCATTTTTATTCTGGCAACATCCAATACCATTGCTTTCCACGTTTTACGGAATCAATTTCAAGTTCCCGTTTGGCGTTCCATAGCGTTTTACTTTTGATTCCTCTGGCTTCTGCTTCTTCTGCAATTTTCTTCTGAGTCATTCCTCCATTTGCCAGTATCTCAAGGAGAAATTCTTTTGCTTTCCGACTTTTCTGTCCTCTTCCGTCTCCATTAAGAAGTTCATCGGCACTGATATCATATTCTCCAATCCATTCAAACCCATTATTCTTATCCAGTCTGAATGCAATGGACGTTCCTTCCGGTGCAAGAGAACTCTTCGTATGACATACCACTCTTACTTCCGGTTCATCTTTCACTCGCCCGACAATCAGAACACTTCTTGCAGCAGCCTGAAAATCAATGGAGCCAAGTCCTCGATAAGAAGATTTGCCGTTGCTGTTTTTGTTCATATGACCGATTAAAATAACTGCACAGTGATATTTTTCTGACAGCACTGCGATACGCTTCATCAGTGGTCTGATCTCATTTGCCCTGTGCATATCTACGTCCGCTCCCAGAAAGCCCTGTATCGGATCAAGAACAACCATTTTTGCTTTTGTCTGCACGATTGCTTCTTCCAATCTGACATCTGCCATTGTCAGTGGCTGGTCACTGTCATCAATCACCAGCACCTTTGAACAATCTGCACCTGCAGCAAGTAATCTGGGTTTGATAGTATCTCCAAGTCCATCTTCTGCTGTCTGATAGATTACATTTACAGGTGACACAGAAGACTGTTCCTGCATATTATCTTCAGCATCTAAATCTTCATTCTCACTATCGACTTCATCACTTCGTTTTTCTTTTGTTTTCGTTTTATCAGTAACAGGAAGAATCGGCTCTCCTCTGGTCAGTTTTGCAATAATCTGAAGTACCATCGTTGTCTTGCCTTCTCCTGGATCTCCCTGTATAATGGTCACTTTTCCATAAGGAATAAACGGATAAAGCAGCCATTCTACCTGTTCCACCTCTACTGAATCCATATTGATCAGTTTCAGTTTTGGTTCTATTCTACAATTCTCAATTTTATTTTTTTCATTCATATTCATTCCATCATCTCCTCCTGCCCTTCCGGGCAAGTCTCTGATGAACAGATATTCGGGAATTGTCGTATTTCCCGATTCGTGATATACTGAATCTGCCAAGATGGTATATCAGTGAATCTGATTATCAGAGAACTTGCTCAGATTATTTATCTGGGCTTTTTCTTTTGCCTTTTCAACATTCATCTCTTTCTTCTCCCAATCCGGTAACAGCATTTCCATTTTCATTATCCAGAAGATTTGCAATCTTTCTCTGCTGATTTGGATAAAGATGTCCATAAGTGTTCAATGTGATACGAATATCTTTATGACCTAATCTGTCCCGAATCAATAACGGTTCCACACCTTTCTCAATAAGATAAGCCACATGGCTGTGCCTGATATCATGCACTCGAATTTTCTTCACTCCTGCCAGCTCAATCTGCCGTTTCATCTTATGCTGTACCGCTTCCTGAACAACCGGAAATAATCTTTCTGTATCCGGCATTCCGTAATGACCATCTACAAATTCCTTAATTTCCTCTTTCAGAAATTCCGGAATTTCGATTGTCCGAAAGGACTGTTTTGTTTTCGGTTCTGTGATAATATCCTGCATTCCTGTCCGGTAATAAGTCTTATTGATACTAAGCTGATTCTTTTCAAAATTGATATCAGCTTTTGTAATCGCAAGCAGCTCCCCGATCCTGCATCCAGTCCAGAACAGCATCTCAAACATAAGATAATATCTTGTTCCCGGCTCCATTGTCTGTATAAACTGTTTGTACTCGTCCAGTGTCCAGAAGTTCAAACTTCTTGAATCTGAATTTCCCATTCGTTTCACTTTCTTGCATGGATTAACCGGCAAGTCATAGATTTTAGCTGCATGTGTAAACAGACTGGTCAACTGATTCTGAATCATTCTCAGATAAGAATCTGAATAGCCTTTTTTCTGAATTTCATTCTGCCACTGAATAATCTGTGAAGCCTTGATTTCACTCATCATCTGATTTCCGAAGTATGGAACGATATGCTGTTGCATCATATATCTTTTATTTTTGATTGTTCGATCTTTCAGATCATTTTGTTTGTCTGAAAAATAAATCTCAATAAAATCGCTCAGCTTCATATCCATACTTCGCTCATTGCTCAACTTTTTGCTTCGTTCAAACTCCAATGCTTCTCGCTTTGTTTCAAATCCACGCTTTCTGCGTTTTTTCTTCTCACCCATGACATTTGTCTCAAACCACTGGGCTGTCCATTTTTTTGTGTCTTTTTCTCTGTAAGCCATATTGATCCTCCCTAATTTTCTGCTATTTCATAGCCATACATCTTTTTTGCCCAAAACGCCTTTGGTATTCTTCCAGCCATCGTAATATATCCCTGTGCAGATAATTCTTTATTCATAGCTTTCACCAGTTTATAGGCATGAGATTTTGAGCAGTTTAATTCCTGTGCCACTTCATCAGCACTCATCATATAATTGTAACTTGCCATATTGCCTCCTCCTTTCCTCTCCAGATATAGAATACGTTTACTGTATTTCTATATCTGTACGATTTTCGTAAATTGATAATATCATGTATTTCTATCGTTGTCAATATTTCGTAAACATATTTTTACGAACTTCGTACACTATTTTTTCTTTATTTTATTCCACGTCTGTGTTATGATATTTTATAGATTTATGTTTTTCGTAATTTTCTAATATATGAAAAAGGAGGATTCTATGGGTGACGGTAAAAATTTAAAGAAATATCTTGATGAAAAAGGCACAAATGTCCGCAAAATTGCAAAGGCAACCGGAATCAGTGCTACAACCTTATATTCAATTATTCAAAAAGATTCCAATATTCGATTTGATTTTGCATTAAGACTTGCGAATGAATTGCAAATTGATGTGAATGAGATATGTTCTGCCAGTCCATTTTCTGGCACAATTAAGGAAGAAGAGATTTATCCTACACTTCCAGACGGTTTGAACGGAGCATTAGACGCAAGTCGTGTAAAGACTTACTTAAAAAATTCTATGTATCCGCTGATGTACCTTTTCGGTAAGAACAGTATGCCTGATGTAGATAATCTGCTTACATCGTTCTATCAGCTTGATGATGAATCCAGACAGGAAGTTGTGGAAACTATCCGTCTGAAATTACAATATCATCGTGATCCAGAACGTGCTGAACAAATCAAACAGATCAAAGGCTGGTAAAAAAATACTCCTGTGAATAGCAAACATTCGCAGGAGTTTCTTTTTGGCACCGTTTTGGCACCGCTGGTCTTATTTTGCAATTATAAATTTATCTGTATTTCATCTTGCTGATAAATGTTTCACTATTACTAACCTGATAAATTTACGAATAATTCTTTTCTTAGAGTACAGAAAAACCCCGGAAACCTTGCGGTTCCGGGGTATCTTACGTTTGGACACAATGTTATCTTACGATAACAAATCTATATTCAGATTGTATTACTCGATGATTGTAGCAACACGTCCTGATCCTACAGTACGTCCACCTTCACGGATAGCGAAAGTAAGACCCTGGCTCATAGCGATTGGATGGATCAGTTCGATTGTCATTTCGATGTTATCTCCAGGCATACACATTTCTGTTCCTTCTGGAAGGTTGCAAACACCTGTTACGTCTGTTGTTCTGAAGTAGAACTGTGGACGATAGTTGTTGAAGAATGGAGTATGACGTCCACCTTCATCTTTTGTCAGAACGTAAACCTGAGCTGTGAATTTTGTATGGCATGTAAGTGTTCCTGGTTTAGCAAGAACCTGTCCACGCTCGATTTCGTTTCTCTGAACACCACGAAGAAGTGCACCGATGTTATCACCAGCCTGAGCTTCATCAAGAAGTTTACGGAACATCTCGATACCAGTTACAACTACTTTACGTGTTTCTTCTTTGATACCAACGATTTCGACTTCGTCAGATACATGAAGTACACCAGCCTCTACTCTACCAGTAGCAACTGTACCACGACCTGTGATAGAGAATACATCCTCTACAGGCATTACGAATGGTTTATCTGTGTCACGCTGTGGGTCTGGAATGTAGCTGTCAACAGCATCCATAAGTTCCATGATCTTGTCTCCCCACTCACCGTTCGGATCTTCAAGAGCTTTAAGAGCAGAACCTTTGATTACCGGGATATCATCTCCTGGGAAATCATACTCGGAAAGAAGTTCACGAATCTCCATCTCAACCAGTTCAAGAAGTTCTTCGTCATCAACCATATCACATTTGTTCATGAATACAACGATGTAAGGAACACCTACCTGACGAGCAAGAAGAACGTGCTCTTTTGTCTGAGCCATAACACCATCTGTAGCTGCTACAACAAGGATAGCACCATCCATCTGAGCTGCACCTGTGATCATGTTCTTAACGTAGTCAGCATGTCCTGGGCAGTCAACATGTGCATAATGTCTCTTCTCTGTCTGATACTCAACGTGAGCTGTAGAAATTGTGATACCACGCTCTCTTTCTTCTGGAGCTTTATCGATATCTTCAAAGTTTTCTACTACGTTTCCAGCAACTCTCTCAGCCAGAACTTTTGTGATTGCAGCTGTTAAAGTTGTTTTACCATGGTCAACGTGTCCAATGGTACCAATGTTACAATGCGGTTTTGTTCTCTCAAACTTAGCTTTTGCCATTTTAAAACGTCCTCCTTAAAACAATTGGCTCTTATATTATTATAGAGCATCTTTTCGGTTTTAAACTTGCTATCCTTGATTATATTGCATAATCAGAATATTTGCAAGCATTTTATACAATTTGATAACTTGCATTACCAATTGTTATATCATTACAGTTCACCCACGCCGCTATCACACGAGGTGTTTTGGCATGTATATGCCAAAATTCCGTTGCAGAAAACAATCTGGAATGAATTTTTGGCAACGTTACTGAGAACGAAGTGAACAATAACGTTATATCTCCTGCAGTCCGTTGGCTTTAAACACCAACAGACTGCAGATGATCAAAATTATCAGTCTTTCTTAGCAAGGATCTTTTCCTGTACAGACTTCGGAACCTGCTCATATTTCTCAAAGAACATAGAGTAGTTACCACGTCCCTGTGTTCTGGAACGAAGGTCTGTAGCATATCCGAACATTTCGGAAAGTGGAACGTATCCACGGATCATCTTACCACCGCCGATATCTTCCATACCCTCGATACGTCCACGACGGGAGTTGATATCACCGATTACATCACCCATGTAATCTTCAGGTGTTGTAACCTCTACCTTCATGATCGGCTCAAGAAGTACAGGAGCTGCTTTCTGCATAGCATCCTTGAATGCAAGAGAACCTGCAATGTGGAATGCCATTTCAGAGGAGTCGACTTCATGGTAGGAACCATCGTATACGTTAGCATATACACCGACTACAGGGAATCCGCCAAGGATACCAGCTTTCATAGCTTCTTCGATACCTTCGCCGACTGCCGGAATGTATTCCTTCGGAATAGCACCACCAACAACTGTGGATTCGAACTTGTACAGTTCTTCTCCGTTGGCATCCATAGGCTCGAATTTAACTTTACAGTGACCATACTGTCCACGACCACCAGACTGTTTTGCATACTTACTGTCTACGTCAACAGCTTTGGTGATTGTCTCTTTGTAAGCAACCTGAGGAGCACCTACGTTAGCCTCAACCTTGAATTCACGAAGGAGACGGTCAACGATGATATCCAGATGAAGCTCACCCATACCAGCGATAATAGTCTGTCCAGTTTCCTGATCTGTGTGTGCACGGAATGTCGGATCTTCTTCTGCAAGTTTTGCAAGAGCTTCACCAAGTTTACCCTGTCCAGCTTTTGTCTTAGGCTCGATAGCGAGCTCGATAACTGGTTCTGGGAATTCCATGGACTCCAGAATTACCGGATGCTGTTCGTCACAGATTGTATCACCAGTTGTTGTGAATTTAAATCCGATCGCTGCAGCGATATCACCGGAATATACTTTATCAAGTTCCATACGTTTGTTAGCATGCATCTGAAGGATACGTCCAACACGTTCTTTCTTGTCCTTAGTAGCGTTAAGTACATAAGAACCGGAATTCATTGTACCGGAGTATACACGGAAATATGCAAGTTTACCAACGAATGGGTCTGTCATAATCTTGAATGCAAGTGCGGAGAACGGTTCTTCGTCAGAAGAATGTCTCACTACTTCGTTGCCGTCCAGATCAACACCCTGGATTGGAGGGATGTCTGTTGGAGCTGGCATGTACTCAAGAATAGCATCAAGAAGTTTCTGAACACCTTTGTTTCTGTAAGCAGAACCGCAGCAAACCGGAACAGCAGTACACTCGCATGTCGCTTTTCTTAATGTTGCTTTCAGTCTCTCAACAGTTGGTTCTTCACCTTCAAGATATTCCATCATTAAGTCGTCATCAAGCTCACAGATTTTCTCAATGAGCTCTGTATGATAAAGCTCAGCATCTTCCTTCATGTCTTCAGGAATATCAACGATGGAGATATCATCACCTTTTTCATCGTTGTAGATGTAAGCTTTCATTTCGAATAAGTCAATGATTCCTTTGAAATCATCTTCTTTTCCGATTGGCAGCTGTAAGCAGATTGCGTTTTTACCAAGACGAGTCTTGATCTGCTCTACTGCACCGTAGAAGTTTGCACCAAGGATATCCATCTTGTTGATGAATGCCATACGTGGTACATTGTAAGTGTCGGCCTGACGCCATACGTTTTCAGACTGCGGTTCAACACCACCCTTAGCACAGAAAACGCCGACAGCACCGTCAAGTACACGAAGAGAACGCTCAACTTCTACTGTGAAGTCAACGTGACCTGGGGTATCAATGATGTTGATACGATGTTCCAGAGCACCTGGCTTCGGTTTGCAGTTCTCTTCCAGAGTCCAGTGACATGTTGTAGCCGCTGAAGTGATTGTGATACCTCTCTCCTGCTCCTGTTCCATCCAGTCCATGGTAGCAGTACCTTCATGAGTATCACCAATCTTATAGTTGACACCTGTATAATACAGGATACGTTCTGTAAGAGTTGTTTTACCCGCATCGATATGAGCCATAATACCAATATTTCTGGTACGCTCTAATGGATATTCTCTTCCCTCTTTAGCCAATGGATTTTCCTCCTATATTAGAAGCGATAGTGAGCAAATGCTTTATTTGCTTCAGCCATCTTGTGCATGTCTTCTTTTCTCTTAACGGATGCACCTGTGTTGTTCATTGCATCTAAAAGCTCATTTGCAAGTCTTTCTTCCATTGTTTTCTCGCCTCTTTTACGAGAGAACATTGTTAACCAGCGAAGAGCCAGTGCCTGACGTCTGTCTGCTCTTACCTCGATCGGAACCTGATAAGTAGCACCACCGATACGTCTAGCTTTTACTTCAAGAAGTGGCATGATGTTATTCATAGCCTCTTCGAAAACTTCAAGTGCTGGTTTACCAGCTTTTTCTTCGATTCTGGCGAATGCACCGTAAACAATTTTCTGTGCTACACCTTTCTTACCGTCTAACATGATGTTATTGATAAGTTTGGTAACCACTTTATTGTTGTACATTGGATCTGCCAGAACGTCTCTTTTCTGAGTATGTCCTTTACGTGGCACGTTACTTCCCTCCTTAATCATTGTGATTAAATCATCGGTACTCACGCAGATAACTATTGCATGTTCGCACTGGTAAGGTCCTATATTTAACCCGCAACCGGCAGGGTATATGGAATACCGTACAAATTCATAGTTCTAGTCTTCCGTGAATTTTCGATTGATTAATTCCTGCTGTCCTAAACAATAGGATCAGTTCTTAAAATTCTTATGAAACCTTTTTAGAATTATTTCTTTTTCGGTCTCTTAGCGCCGTATTTAGAACGGGCCTGTTTTCTGTTAGCAACACCTGCAGTATCAAGAGTACCTCTGATGATGTGGTATCTTGTACCAGGTAAGTCCTTAACCCTTCCACCACGGATAAGAACAACGCTATGCTCCTGAAGATTGTGACCTTCTCCTGGGATGTAGCTTGTTACTTCGATTCCGTTGGAAAGACGAACTCTGGCGATTTTTCTAAGAGCTGAGTTAGGCTTCTTAGGAGTTGCAGTCTTAACTGCTGTACAAACGCCACGTTTCTGTGGTGCAGACTGTTCAACTGCTTTCTTTCTTAAAGAGTTGAATGTTTTCTGGAGAGCCGGAGCTGTAGATTTCTTTACAGATGTCTGGCGTCCTTTTCTTACTAACTGGTTGAATGTTGGCATTCCATTTCACCTCCCGATTTATTTCTCCATAGATTTTTCTATGGGGCCTTGCGGTTGCTATTCGTGTAATTACGCGCAAAAAAATTAAACGCTCCTTTTGCACGCTTGCTTATTATATCCCGCAAAACTCGCACTGTCAAGGGATTTCTCGTGAATTTTACAGTATTTTTTCATATTTTTATCATAACCAAAAAATCCTTTCCTCATACACTACATCACCATATTAAACTTATCTGACAATATGCTCCCCCTCCAACCACTTTACTGCCACTTCCCCACTGCGAATCCCAGCGCCGGATAATATTTATTTTGTGTGCATTTGCAGGATGCTTAGAGATACTTAATCTGCAGAAATCTGCGTTATGAGCAGACCGTCTCACGTGTTTGAGCGAAGTTTGCAACGTAGCGAGTTTGAGAGGGCTGCTCATGCTTTTAGCAGATTTCTGCAGATTTATAGCAGTCCTAGTAAATAATGCATTTAAGACAGTTCAGCAGAGTGCGAAAGACAAGGAAGATATCTGCAGGCGTGCTAACGCACGGCAAAGATATCTGACGCAGGATTTCACACTCTGATGGGCTGGATTAAGATGCATTATTTACTAGGACTGCTATAATATCTCTTAGCGTCCGAAACCGCACACAAAATAAATATTATCCGGCGCGTCCCCTTCACTAACAATTGCATTTCCCCCTCCCTTTTATTATAATAACAACCAAAGCAGGCAAATCAACTTGCAGACACACTATAACATTCTATAAACTCAGGAAAGGACACTATAATATATGAAGAAACCCAGCATGATCAGCATCCTTCTGTTTCTGACAGGACTCCTGTGCATCATAGCCCTGATCTTCTTTAACAGGACCACACTGCACCAGATCCTCACCACTGAAAAAGAAGTCGATACAATCTCCGAACAGATCACTGCAAAACACGACGAAGTCAAACAGGCAGTAGACAATTACACTACCGCCATAGACACAGTCCAGTCAAATATCAATCGCATGAAACAAAAACAGCAAACAGCCACACAGAAGAAAACAAAAGAAAAAGCTGAAATCCCGGAAGAATCTTCATCAAAGCCTTCTGTATTCAGCCAGAACAGCACCAGCGCCCCTTCTGATTCCAGTGCCGGCGTTTTCTCCTCCGATGCCGAAACAGACGGACATATAATAGGAATCGATCCAGGGCATCAGAGTGAGTCCGTAGATATGAGTGCCCCGGAGCCCAACGGTCCCGGTTCTTCTGAAATGAAAGCAAAATGTACCAGCGGAACTCAGGGAACCTACAGCGGTGTTCCCGAATACCAGCTCAATCTGGAGGTCTCTCTTCAACTAAAGGATGAACTGGAACAGAGAGGCTATCAGGTAGTCATGACACGAACAGACAATGAAACAGCCATCAGCAACATGGAACGCGCACAATATGCTGCTGCACAGGGCGCAGAGATCTATGTCCGCATCCATGCAAACGGCGATGATTCCCATACTGCATCAGGAGCACTGACCATGTCGCCCTCTCAGAATAACCCTTATATCCCACAACTGTTTGAACAGTCTGATCGATTATCCCGATGCATCATCGATTCCTACTGTGCTGCAACAGGTTTTCAGAACCTTGGAATCCAGTACACTGATACGATGACAGGAATTAACTGGAGCACTGTTCCTGTTACGATCCTTGAAATGGGATTTATGACAAGCCAGAATGACGATCTGAAAATGAATGACACAGAATTCCAGAAAACAATGGTACAGGGAATCGCAAATGGCATTGACAGCTACTTTGCATCATGATGATGTAAGTGTCAAAAAGCATTTTGCCCCTGACTTGATATCTGCGGATTGCTACGCAGCTTCGCAGTTCCCGCAATCCTGATTACAATAATAATTACGAAAGGAAAACCGCAATGAATAAAAAGCCAAATGAAAAACCTATTTTTCTCTATATAGTGATCGGCATACTGACTGTTGCAGTGATTGCACTGGCAGCTGTTTCATTTTTATCACTGAACCATCTCGTCACACTACAGCAAAAAGTACAGACACTCTCCAAAACCGTAGAGGAGATTTCCACTGATGCAAATACCCTTATCAGTCAGGCAGATCAGTTAGATGAATTAAGAGAACAGGAAAGTTCTGTCAAGGCAGCCACCGGAGAAACATCTCCTGCACAGTCAGAATCCGCTGAACCCTCTTCAGAATCCGAACAGCAGAACGGAACACTTTCCCCTTCCTCCAACAACACATTTACCGACAACACTGATTCCAGCATGGACAATCTCCTGAAACAGGTACAGTCCCTGCTGCCGGCTGATAACGGAACCTGGTCCGTCTATGTCTGCAACCTGCCGAAAGATTCTGAAGGCATGATCAACGATACTCCCATGCAGGCAGCAAGCCTGATCAAACTGTATATTATGGGAGCTGTATACGAAAACTACGATACCCTCTCCCAGTCTCACAACGGAGACGAAATTGACAGTAATATTTCAGCCATGATCACTGTCAGTGATAATGATGCTGCCAACACTCTGGTAAACTGGCTTGGAAACGGCGATGACTCTGCAGGCATGGCAAAAGTAAATGGCTTCTGCCAGGAACATGGTTTCACCAGCACCCAGATGAACCGCCTGCTTCTCGCAAGTAAAGAAAACGGCGACAACTATACATCCGTCAAAGACTGTGGAACCTTTTTAAAGCAGATATACCAGACTGTCAATGGAACCCTTCCCGCTTCTACTCTTCCAAACGCAGATGCAATGTATTATCACTTAAAAATGCAGCAGCGTAAAAACAAGATCCCTGCACAACTTCCAGAAGGCGTCGGTACTGCCAATAAGACCGGCGAACTTGACACTGTAGAAAATGATGCAGCGATCATCTATGATACAGCCAAAGGAATTGATCTTGTAGTATGCTTTATGTCACAGGATCTTACTGATACCGGTGCAGCCCAAAGCACCATTGCTGCAGATGCACGTGCTATCTACGGATACTATAATGAATAAACACACTCTTCTGAATCTACAGTCTATCCAGATAATTGTCATAAATCAGACAGATATTCGCAATCTCCGCAGGGGACTTACTTGATTCGGTTAAAAGAAGGAGGCACATCCCTTAACGGGTTGTGCCTCCTTCTGCAAATTCAACAGGAAGAATCGTCAATGTCTCAATCTCTTCCCCTTTTATTTTCTTTAATAAAAGTTCCACAGCCTTTCGTGCCATATCCGGCACCGGCTGTACAATTGTTGATACCATTATGCCTCTTCAGCTTCCCCCTCTTCATAGGACTTCTCCCATATCTCCGAAAATACTGCCAGCGGACAGTCTGTGAGAAGGCACATGAGAAGGAAACATTCGTATGGATTTACTATGTATATCTCTCCCATTCCACATCGAAGCAGAATATCCTGAATCTCATCCAGAAAATGCTTGTATCTATTAAAAGGATCATCATCCTCCATTTCCTGGGATACGATAAAGAATTCCAGTGTGATCAGGTCAAAGCGCTCCACCGGGAGTTTGTGGCTTAAAATATTTGTAATCCTCTGCCTGCTGAAACGCTTCTGGCTGAAATGCTTTGCCAGAATGGAGGCAGACATTTTCTTCAGATTGCCCATTTTGTTGATGGGGATTCCGCTGCAGATTACTTTTTCCACATCAGAAGGTGTAATTCTTTCTGCTGTCCACACCTTATCCCCACCTTTTTCCTCTTCATCATGCTGATACAGTCCGGCAATAATCTGCTTCGCATGATATAAAAGCTTTGTAAACTCCTGAAATGCCTGACTTTTCTCAGATATGGGATCTACTCTTTTTGATTTCAGGCGGGCAAGATAATCGATCAGTTTCTCCTCCGTATCAAGACACAGATTACTTCCGCATAAAACCTGAGTATTTTCCACTTCTACAGGGGCAAGTGCTTCATATTTTTTCTTCAATTCCTCTGCTTTGTGATAACCCTGCTGCGTACTGTAACAATACCAGTAGATCACCTCGTCCGGATTGTGGAAATCAAAATCCTGTTCTTTCAGTACTCTTGTCAGGAAATCCGACACATCCTCTGTGGTCATTTTCAACCCAAACCCCAGAAGAAAAACAGTTTCTCTTTTTACAGATGCCTGATTCAGCCAGTTATTCACCAGTGCCGACAACTTGGTAGAGGTAGGATTCATGGATTTGGGCGTATAGGTTTCCTTAAAGGAATCTACTACGATCTCCTTATACACTTCCTGTGGAACCTCCGAGAAAGGTTCTTCCAGCTCTGCCCTTTCATAAATATATCTCTTCAGATGGTCGCCAAAGGACACCAGTTCCATCTCTTTATATAAATAGTGGAAAATAACATCCGCATCTTCGTCTTCAAAACTGTCCAGGCTTACCACCTGCCGAAATCTCTGTGCCGCCCTTCTGGTAAATTCATACTCCTGTACTTTATCAAACGCAACATTCTGTTCAAAATCCAGATCCTGCATACGGTTCTTCATGCTGCCCCACCTCTCATTTTTTATCTTTCAGATTTTTCATCCATTCTTTCATTCTGCGGACTGTATCCAGCTTCTGTACTTCACAGAGCACGATCGTCACATTATCTCTCCCACCTTTTTGGAGAGCATTTTTAAGAAGATCATTTACGATCTCCGGGATTTCCATATCCTGTGACAGAATCGCCTCTATCTCACTGTCCGAAAGCATATCTGTTACTCCATCTGAGCACAGAAGATATCTGTATCCCTCCTTATGCTCGATTTCTGTCACAGAAGGTTCCAGTCTCTGCAGCTCTTCAGGAAGTCCAAGATACTGGGTTAACGGGGCTTTCCCAACTGCCGTACCACCAAAAACATGGTCTGTGGAAATCTGCTGAAGCTTACCGCCATCCATAAAATAAATCCTGCTGTCCCCAAGATTGCAGGCAAACATAGACTCTGGTGTAAAGAGGAGCATCGCCATTGTGCTTCCCATGCTCCAAATATGATGCTCTGTTCCATATCTGCATACTGCCTGATTCATCTTCTCACATACATCGTCTATAAAATCTTCCGGCATATCCCTCAGCATTCTTTTATTCGCATTATAAAATTTTCCAAATTCTTCTGATGCAAGAAAGGCTGCAATCTCGCCACAGCTTTCTCCTCCCATACCGTCAAATACCGCCATTGCCGGTACTCTGTTACCCGAAATAATCTTTGAGCAGATACCCTTTGTTCCTTCATTGTTCACCGGAAGGGATTCCCCAAAACACCAGAAATTATCTTCATTATTTGCCCGGATATTTCCTGTATGGCAGGTATATGCACATTCAATCTGATACATTGCCATTATCTGTCTTTGTTCCTTCTCCCTTCAATGCTTTCAATGAATTGTTCCAGTATTTCTCGCCACGTTTCACGAATTCCTCATTATCTTTTTCGTTATCGTGACACTTTCCATTGGAATCGATCCATCTTATCAGTTCGCCGTCGTTATAATAATAATATTCTGAAGTTTCATCATACCAGATATATGCAAAGAATAACTTCTCTCCCCAGTAGAAATATTCTTCATAAACTCCATCTCCGGATTCTGCCGGATAGACCAGAGCTTTCATGCATTCACTCTCAATATCCAGATTTCCATCTGCCTGCTGAGTGGTCTTTACCCTTCTCAGATATCGCAGAACAGTTCCTTCTGTTCCAACCCAGTCGTAACTGTTCAGATTATCTGTGATAGTTGTTGCCTGCTCCTTGATCATATCCAGAGCTTTGGAGAAATCCTTGGATCCGGATTTTGTGGAGCTGTATTTCTCATCATCCAGAATTGCGATCGGATTATCCTCCTGTCCTTCCTGAGCATGATCTGTACTTACTCTGTAATAGACGGCGGCCATCATAAGTATCGCTGTACCTGCCACAATTGCAAGCAATGCCCTGCGCAGCAGCTGTTTCTTCCTGCGTCTTCGCTTTCTGGCTTCCACAGCACGCGCAGATCTTATCGCAACTGTTTCTGATGGCGTTTCCTGTGGCTGTATTTTCTGTTCTGCTACAACTGACATTGTTTCTTTATCTGTAAAGCTGCTCGCCGGAACATTGTTTACAGCACGTTTTCTTTTTGCAGCATTCTGAAAATCTGATGTTTTTTTATTTCCCCGGGTATTCTGTACTGACGTATTCTGCACTGTACTTTTTCGTACATTTTCGGTATCTGATGTAACATTCTGTGCTGCTCTGCCGTTCTGTGCAATTGCACTATATGATTCTGTTTTATCCGTTCCTGCTTTCTGAACACCGTTTTGTAACTGCCGGATTCTGCCAGATCTTCCATTTTTCAGATCATCCAGCGCACTATAAAGCTCCTCCGGTGTCTGATATCTCTGTGCGGGATCATAAGCACAGGCTCTCAGTATAATACGGGCAAACTGTGTTCCTGCATCCACAGGTGCACTCATCTGCTCTCCTGCAACACGCTTATTTAATGCATTTTCCTTATCCCTGTAAGTGATAAACTGTTTTTCCAGACTCATAAATGGCAGTCTGTTATGATTCATCAGCCTGTACAGCACAATCCCAAGAGAATAAATATCTACCCTGCTGTCATATTTCTCACCTTTATACATCTCAGGCGCCATATAAGAGTAAGTACCTTTCTTGGAAAACCCGCTCATGGTTCGTTCAAGTTCACGTGCAATTCCGAAATCTCCAAGCTTAAAATCGCCAAATCTGGATACAAAAATATTCTCCGGCTTGATGTCCCTGTGAATGATCTTAAGTTTCCGGCAATATTCCAGTGCCTTACTCAAATCCATTCCCAGCTTTATTACCTCTTTCTCAGTAAGCTGTTTTTCCGCACAGTAATCCATAAAACTTGTCAGATATTCCATCCTTATGGAAATCTCCCATCCAATGACATCCAGATATTCCATAACCTTAAAATCTTCTACAGAGACAATGTAAGAGTTTCCTCGAAAGTATTCCATGGTACTGATTTCCTGAATACATTCCTCAACCAGATTCTGAAAATACTGTCTTGTGGACTGCTCATCCCCTGTTTCAGAACGTACGCTGTTCAACTCGCTCTGGCTTCCGGGTATATTGATGATCTTGATAGCAGAATAGAAAGATTTTCCACGTTCTGTTCTCTGTGCCTTATACACCTTTCCAAAAGAGCCTTCGCCGATTTTCTCTATGATTTTCCATTCCGGCCATGCTGAAACCGGAAGTTCTTTATCCATATTGCACCTCCATTTCTGTTCTATTTCCTTCCCTGTCCCGGTCAATGCTTTTTACAAGCTGTTACCGAAAACAAAAATGTATATTTATCATAACTGTAAAAATACTTCACAGTTCATTACCTGCTCATAATGTACTGGTATTATAACACAAAAAGCGGTTTCTTTGTATTTTTCTCTTTTTTCGGCAATGGAATATTCCGGAAAATAAAAGAGAACTACCTCGCCGGCAAAATCTGTCGGCACAGATAGTTCTCTTGTGAATTCATATCAAATCAGTCCAGATAAGTTATCTACTCCGTTGGATCATTCGTTGTCTTCTGCATCGTCTGAAGCCTGATCATCAGCTTCGTCTTCAGCAGCCTCTTCTTCATCAGATTCTTCAACATCGAATTCTTCGTCTTCCGGGAGTTCTTCATCCATTGTGATCATCTCATCATCTTTGATTTCTTCATCTTCCGTAAGTTCTTCGGCTATATCTTCAACCTTTACTTCCGGTTCAGGCATTGTGCTGTTGAGTCTTACATCTCTGTAGCGTTTCATACCGGTACCTGCAGGAATCAGTTTACCGATGATTACGTTCTCTTTCAGACCGATCAGCGGGTCAACTTTACCCTTGATAGCAGCTTCAGTCAGGACTTTAGTTGTTTCCTGGAAGGAAGCGGCTGACAGGAAGGAGTTTGTAGCAAGAGATGCCTTGGTAATACCAAGCATAACCTGTTTTCCATCTGCAGGCTGTTTGCCTTCTTTTTCCATCTGCTCGTTAACGTCCTCGTATTCAAGGAAGTCAACCAGTGTTCCAGGAAGGAATTCTGTATCTCCGTTATCTTCGATACGGATTTTCTTCAACATCTGACGAACGATAACTTCGATATGCTTATCGCTGATCTCAACACCCTGGAGACGATATACACGCTGTACTTCACGGATCATATAATCCTGAACTGCACGTACACCCTTAATTCTCAGGATATCATGCGGATTTACGCTACCTTCTGTAAGTTCATCACCTGCTTCAAGGATCTGTCCGTCTGTGATCTTGATACGGGATCCGTATGGAATAAGGTAAGTCTTGGATTCACCTGTTTCCTGATCTGTAACGATAACTTCACGTTTCTTCTTAGTGTCATTGATAACAGCAACACCAGGAATCTCTGTGATGATGGCAAGACCTTTCGGCTTTCTTGCCTCAAAAAGCTCCTCGACACGAGGAAGACCCTGTGTGATATCTCCACCGGCAACACCACCACTGTGGAAAGTACGCATGGTAAGCTGTGTACCTGGCTCACCGATAGACTGAGCAGCGATGATACCGACAGATTCACCAACCTGTACCGGCTCGCCGGTTGCAAGGTTCGCACCGTAACATTTCGCACAGATACCAACTTTACATTTACATGTAAGGATTGTACGGATCTTAACTTTCTCGATAGATCCGCCTGTCTGGTTGTCCACGCCTTCTTTCATGATGCGGGCAGCACGTTTCGGTGTGATCATATGGTTGGCTTTTACGATAACTTCGCCATCTTTATTCTTAATTGTCTCACAGGAGAAACGACCTGTGATACGCTCCTGAAGTCCTTCGATCTCTTCTTTACCATCTACAAAAGATTCTACATACATACCTGAGATCTCATCTCTGTTTTCACAGCAGTCTGTCTCACGTACGATCAGATCCTGAGAAACGTCAACCATACGTCTTGTCAGGTAACCTGAATCGGCTGTACGAAGAGCTGTATCGGACATACCTTTACGTGCTCCATGTGCAGACATGAAGTATTCCAGTACGTCAAGACCTTCACGGAAGTTTGACTTGATAGGCAGCTCGATGGTGTGACCGGTTGTATCGGCCATCAGCCCTCGCATACCTGCAAGCTGTTTGATCTGTTTATCGGAACCACGGGCACCGGAGTCAGCCATCATGAAGATGTTGTTGTATTTATCAAGACCTGTCAGCAGAGCATGTGTAAGCTCATCGTCAGTCTTCTTCCATGTATCAACAACTTCTTTGTAACGCTCTTCCTCGGTGATAAGACCACGTTTATAGTTCTTTGTGATAAGGTCTACAGTATCCTGAGCCTGTTTGATCATTTCCGGTTTCTGAGGCGGAACTGTCATATCGGCAATGGCAACAGTCATGGCTGCACGTGTGGAATATTTGTAACCTGTAGCTTTGATCGCATCAAGAACCTCAGCAGTCTTTGTAGCACCGTGAGTATTGATAACTTTTTCAAGAATCTGTTTCAGCTGTTTCTTGGCTACCAGGAAGTCAACCTCAAGAAGAAGTTCATTTCCCGGAACACTTCTGTCTACGAAACCAAGATCCTGTGGAAGGATTTCGTTAAACAGGAAACGTCCAAGTGTAGATTCTACTGTACCGGTCAGAACGGATCCGTCCGGCATTGTCTTGCTGCAGCGAACATGGATTCTGGACTGCAGTGTGATCACTTTATTCTCATAAGCAAGGATTGCTTCGTTTACGCTCTTGAAGAACTTGCCTTCACCCTTGTTTCCAGGTCTTTCCTGAGTCAGATAGTAGATACCAAGTACCATATCCTGTGAAGGAACGGCTACAGGACCACCATCAGAAGGTTTCAGCAGGTTGTTCGGTGATAACAGAAGGAAACGGCACTCTGCCTGTGCTTCCTGTGAAAGCGGAAGATGTACGGCCATCTGGTCACCATCGAAGTCAGCGTTGAATGCGGTACAAACCAGCGGATGCAGTTTGATCGCTTTACCTTCTACAAGGATCGGTTCGAATGCCTGGATACCAAGACGATGCAGTGTAGGCGCTCGGTTCAGCATAACCGGATGTTCTTTGATAACATCCTCCAGAACATCCCATACAGCAGGCTCCAGCTTCTCAACCATTTTCTTGGCGTTCTTAATGTTGTGTGAAGTTCCGTTGGCAACAAGCTCTTTCATAACGAAAGGTTTGAACAGCTCAATGGCCATCTCTTTCGGAAGACCACACTGATAAATCTTAAGTTCCGGTCCTACAACGATAACGGAACGTCCGGAATAGTCAACTCGTTTACCGAGAAGGTTCTGACGGAAACGTCCGGATTTACCTTTCAGCATATCAGAAAGGGATTTCAGAGCTCTGTTTCCAGGACCTGTTACAGGACGTCCGCGACGACCGTTGTCGATCAGGGCATCAACAGCTTCCTGAAGCATACGTTTCTCGTTACGAACGATAATATCCGGTGCACCTAATTCCAGAAGTCTCTTCAGACGGTTGTTACGGTTGATGATTCTTCTGTAAAGATCATTTAAGTCAGATGTAGCAAAACGTCCGCCATCCAGCTGAACCATAGGACGAAGATCCGGCGGGATTACAGGGATCACTGTCATGATCATCCACTCAGGACGGTTTCCAGACTCACGGAAGGATTCTACAACTTCCAGACGTTTGATGATTCTGGCACGTTTCTGGCCTGTAGCATCTTTTAATTCTTTTTTCAGTTCAACAGAATCTTTCTCAAGATCAATTGCCTCAAGAAGCTCTTTGATGGATTCTGCACCCATACCTACACGGAAATCATATCCATAAGCCTCACGTGCATCCTGATATTCTCTCTCTGTAAGTACCTGTTTGTACTGGAGTCCGGAATTAGCCGGATCCAGTACGATATAGTTAGCAAAGTAAAGAACTTTCTCCAGAGTTCTCGGAGAAATGTCAAGGATCAATCCCATACGGGACGGAATTCCTTTGAAATACCAGATGTGGGATACCGGAGCAGCCAGCTCGATATGTCCCATACGCTCTCTACGTACAGAGGATTTGGTAACTTCTACACCACATCTGTCGCAGACAACACCTTTATAGCGAATCTTTTTGTACTTTCCACAGTGGCACTCCCAGTCCTTGCTCGGTCCAAAGATTCTTTCACAGAAAAGTCCGTCTTTCTCCGGCTTTAAGGTACGGTAGTTGATGGTCTCAGGTTTTAAAACCTCGCCTCTTGACCACTCTCTGATTTTCTCAGGGGACGCCAGTCCGATTTTGATGGCATCGAAAGTCATTGGCTGATATGTTTCATTGGCGTTAGTTGTTTCTGCCATGTATTCTTTCCCCTTTCTTACTCTTCGTCATTGTCTTCAAGAGCCTCATCCAGCTCAATGAAGTCATCCTCATCTTCATCCTCGTCAATGTCAACGAGTTCTTCTCCGTCAAACTCCTGCTTTGTATAGCCATGTTTGCCGTAGTCTTCTTCTCTGTCATGATGTCTTCTGGAATCTCCCTCGATGACAGAACGAAGGTCTGTGTCACCGTAATCTACAGATTCAAGAAGATGTACTTCTGTATTGTCATCCTTGAGTACCTTCACATCCAGACCAAGAGACTGAAGTTCTTTTAAGAGAACCTTGAAGGATTCCGGAATACCCGGCTCAGGAATATTGTCACCCTTGATGATTGCTTCGTATGTCTTAACACGACCAACAACATCATCGGATTTTACTGTCAGGATTTCCTGCAGTGTGTAGGATGCACCGTATGCTTCCAGTGCCCAAACCTCCATCTCACCAAAACGCTGTCCACCGAACTGTGCTTTACCACCCAGTGGCTGCTGTGTTACCAGAGAGTAAGGACCTGTAGAACGTGCATGGATCTTATCATCAACCAGATGGTGCAGTTTCAGATAGTGCATGTGACCAATTGTTACAGGACTGTCGAAATACTCTCCTGTACGGCCGTCACGCAGACGCACTTTACCGTCTCTGGAAATCGGAACACCCTTCCACAGTGCTCTGTGGGCTTTGTTCTCATCCAGATACTGCATTACATCCGGTGCTAAAATGTCTTTGTATTTCTCGCGGAACTCTTCAAAGTCTTCTGTGTTTACATAATCGTTTGCAAGTTCCAGTGTATCCTGGATATCATGCTCGTTTGCACCCTGAAAAATAGGAGTTGCAACGTTGAATCCAAGTGCTTTCGCAGCAAGGCTTAAGTGAATCTCCAGGACCTGTCCGATATTCATTCGGGAAGGCACACCCAGAGGATTCAGCACGATATCAAGAGGACGTCCGTTCGGAAGGAATGGCATATCTTCAACAGGAAGTACACGGGAAACAACACCCTTGTTACCATGACGTCCGGCCATCTTATCACCAACGGAAATCTTTCTCTTCTGTGCGATATAGATACGTACGGACTGGTTAACACCAGGTGACATCTCATCGCCGTTCTCTCTTGTAAATACCTTGGCATCTACGATAATACCGTATTCACCGTGAGGTACTTTCAGAGAAGTATCACGTACTTCACGTGCTTTCTCACCAAAGATTGCACGAAGAAGTCTCTCTTCTGCAGTAAGCTCTGTCTCGCCCTTAGGAGTAACTTTACCAACAAGGATATCGCCGGCACGTACTTCAGCACCGATGCGGATAATACCACGCTCATCCAGATCTTTCAGTGCATCGTCGCCCACGCCAGGAACATCACGTGTGATCTCTTCCGGTCCCAGTTTGGTATCACGGGCTTCGCATTCATATTCTTCAATATGAACAGATGTATAAACATCGTCCATAACAAGTCTTTCACTGAGGAGTACCGCATCCTCGTAGTTATAACCTTCCCATGTCATGAATCCGATCAGCGGGTTCTTACCAAGAGCAAGTTCTCCGTTTGCTGTGGAAGGACCATCTGCGATAACCTGTCCTGCCTCTACGTGCTCACCCTGGAATACGATTGGTTTCTGGTTGTAACAGTTACTCTGGTTACTTCTCAGATATTTAGTCAGATGGTAATCATCTTTTGTACCATCATCATTCTTAATGCTGATATCTGTAGATGTGGAACGAAGTACAGTACCAGATTTCTTTGCAACTACGCAGACACCGGAGTCAACTGCTGTCTTCACTTCCATACCAGTACCAACTACCGGAGCCTCTGTTGTCAGAAGCGGCACAGCCTGACGCTGCATGTTTGATCCCATCAGCGCACGGTTGGCATCGTCGTTCTGCAGGAACGGGATCAGGGCAGTAGCGACGGAGAATACCATACGAGGAGATACATCCATGTAATCAAACATATGACGCTCATACTCCTGAGTCTCTTCACGGAAACGACCGGATACATTCTTATGAATGAAATATCCTTCTTCGTCCAGAGGCTCATTCGCCTGTGCTACATGGTAATTATCCTCTTCATCAGCAGTCATATATACAACCTCATCTGTTACACGAGGATTCTTAGGATCTGATTTGTCGATCTTGCGGTATGGTGCCTCAATAAATCCGTACTGATTGATTCTTGCATAAGATGCAAGAGAGTTGATCAGACCGATGTTAGGACCTTCAGGTGTCTCGACAGGGCACATTCTTCCGTAATGGGAGTAATGGACATCTCGAACCTCGAATCCGGCTCTGTCTCGTGACAAACCGCCAGGTCCCAGGGCGGAAAGACGTCTCTTGTGTGTCAGCTCACCAAGAGGGTTGTTCTGATCCATAAACTGTGACAGCTGGGAAGAACCGAAGAACTCTTTCACTGCTGCAGTTACAGGTTTAATATTAATCAGGGACTGTGGAGAAATATTCTCTGTATCCTGAGTTGTCATTCGCTCACGAACCACACGTTCCAGTCTGGAAAGACCGATTCTGTACTGGTTCTGAAGCAGCTCACCTACCGCACGTATACGACGGTTGCCCAGGTGGTCGATATCATCGGCATTGCCAAGGCCATATTCCAGATGCATATTGTAGTTAATAGAAGCAAAGATGTCTTCTTTTGTGATATGCTTCGGGATCAGATCATGGATATCTCTGTGGATTGCTGCAATCCTGTCTTCTAATGTGTCATTTTCTTCCAGAATGTTTTCGAGAACAGGGTAGTATACTGCTTCTGTAACACCGATGCTCTTTGGATCTTCGATTTCCGGAAGATAGTGGCGGATATCAACCATTAAGTTAGAAAGAACCTTGATTCTGCGGTCTTCCTCGCCAAGGATCCATACATATGGAACAGCGCTGTTCTGGATGGTATTTGCCATTTCTTTTGTCACAACAGTTCCTTCTTCTGCCAGGATTTCGCCTGTAGAAGCATCAACAACATCCTCAGCCAGTCTGTGACCAACGATTCTTCTGTTGAGGTGGAGCTTCTTGTTAAATTTATAACGTCCAACTTTCGCAAGGTCATATCTTCTCGGATCAAAGAACATTGCATTGATAAGGCTCTCCGCACTCTCAACTGCAAGCGGCTCACCCGGACGGATTTTCTTGTATAATTCAAGAAGACCTTCCTGATAGTTGGTGGATGTATCCTTTGTAAAACTTGCAAGGATCTTTGGCTCTTCACCGAAGAGATCAATAATCTCTGCATTGCTTCCTACACCAAGTGCTCGGATCAGAACAGTGATCGGAACCTTTCTTGTTCTGTCAACACGTACATAGAAAACATCATTAGAGTCTGTCTCATATTCCAGCCATGCACCTCTGTTCGGGATAACAGTACTGGAGAACAGTCTCTTACCAAGTTTATCATGCGCTATTGCGTAATAGATTCCAGGGGAACGTACTAACTGGCTGACAATTACTCGTTCTGCACCATTGATGACAAAGGTACCTGTAACAGTCATGATCGGTAAATCTCCCATGAAAATCTCGTGTTCGTTGATTTCCTCTGTTTCTTTGTTAATCAGTCTCACTCGAACCTTCAAAGGTGCGGCGTAAGTTGCGTCACGTTCTTTACACTGTTCGATAGTATATTTCGCATCCTTCTCGTCAAATGTAAAGTCGATGAATTCCAGGCTGAGCTTTCCGCTGTAGTCCGCGATCGGAGAAATATCATCAAAGACTTCCCTAAGTCCTTCATCAAGAAACCATTTATAAGAATCCCTCTGGACTTCGATCAGGTTTGGCATTTCCAGGACTTCTTCTTGTCTCTGGTAGCTCATACGCATGCTTTTTCCAGTTTTTACAGAACGAATTCTGTTTTTTTCCATTGACGTTTCACCCCTGTTTTTTCTTTAAATTTATTATAACTTGACCCTTTTTGCCAAAAGACATAAAGGCACATCTTGCCATAATATAGCATTCTTCACTATAGCACAGCAAGTTGCGCCTGTCAATCACTTTTTTGATATTTTTTTAATTTTTTCAAATAATTGCAACAGTCACTATTTCGTTACTGTGAACGGAGCGAACAGTAACGCTATTTCTTCGGGATTTTACTGTTTCTTACGTGGATACGATTTGAATATCCATTTCCTTCAAAACGATTGCCTTTATAACTGCTGATATGAGAACGGATAAATTCCGCCGCATATCCTCTGTTGCTGCGGAAGGAATTTCCGTCTGCCGAAATCCCCTTTGATCCGGCAATTCGCAGACCTGATTTTTTATTGGAACCACAGACATTTCCCTGCACAGAAGAATGATTGCTTCTTATATTGAGTTCAATTCCATTGATCGCATTTTCAGAAACAAAATTATCCGCTACCATTGCTGACTCACATCTCTGCAGAAGAATTCCTCTTGCCTTATTTTTAAAACTGTAATTGCCATCAACCACACTCTTATCAATACATTTTACAAGTATGCCATTTGCCGCACTGGTACTGACTCTGTTGTGTTCAATACGGCTTCCTGCTGCAAGCCCTGAAGCCAGAATCCCATCTTTCATAAATCCGGAGACTGTATTTCCGTAAATCCGGCAGATTTTCTGTGAAGCCTCTGTTCCGACTGCATAAATCCCATATCCGTTTCCGCCGGAAAGATTGTTATAGGAAACTCTGATATTGCTTCCCTTGGCAACACTGATCCCCATATTGTTGTAGGTATGACTATCAGAAAGTCTGACTGTGTTCCCCCTGCATGAACAGTCTTCTGCAAGGGAAAATTTAATTCCGTCGCAATTTCCGCTGATCGTATTATTTCTGGCTGTAACTCCGCGAATAATATATCTTCCCGCCGGAATTCCATTGGTCGTCGGATTTGCTGTATTCTCAGGATCATCATCTTCAGAAGGAATAGTTTCTCCTGCTGAGCCCAGAGATACCTCGCCTGTGATCCAGATTCCATATCCATTCCATTGTTTGCCATCTATTACGGTTGGTTCCAGAACTGTGATCTGATTATCAGCGATCAGAATATTCTCTGCGTACTGATTTCCCTCCGGAGATACTTCCTGACCGCTGACAGTATGTGCATTTCTGGTATAAACAGAACGCACATAAACACCACCGCCCACATTTGTCATGGTATTTCCCGTCACAACCGTATCCTGATAATTCAGGCACCATATTGCTCTCTTTTTCAGATTATTAAACCGGTTGTTACTGATCGTGATATTTTTATACGGTTTATCAAACATCATGCTGTGGCTTCCAATGCCGGCAAATACATCTTCAAAGGTATTATCCTTTATCACAATGTTCTCACAGACACTTCCGTCATATGGAAGATATCCCGGGAAAATTCTCGGCATACAGGCATCCAGCTGGATACATTCCTGTCCGCCGCCTGTAAACTCTTTCCAGTAGCCCCTGAACGTACATCCTGTAATTTCTGCATTCTTCACTCCTGCAAGTTCCAGAAAATGCGATTTAAGGTTATTAAGAAATGTAACATTCTTCACTGTAACATTCGTAGCATGACCGATCCTAAAACCTACAAACCCTCCAGGTCCCCCCTTGTCTTCCACACATTCATAGTTTGAATCCCAGGTTCCGCCATCGATAGTTATATTACGGTATCCCTCGTATCCGCCTGCAGATTTCTTTGTATCGCCAAGACGGAGCAGGATTTCTTTTCGCGGTGAAGTCTTTGTTATCGTGGCACCCTCTGCATATAGATAGATATTGCTGTACATATGCAAAGTTCCCGTAAGTGTATAATTTCCGGGTGGCACGATAACTTTGCACTGCTTTTCATCCGTTGCCTTGTCCCTGGCCTGTGCCAGCAGTGTATTTAACTTTACAGTAATATCCTCTCCATCCTGCACATTCAGCACAAGTTCCTGCATATTTTCGCGGAACTGATCCGCATCCTCCGCAGAAAAAGTTTCAACGTCTCCATCACTGAAACCGTCGTCATCCCCAAATTCATTCTCTTCAGTTTTCTCTGCCGACTGCGTATCCGGTATTGACACATCTCCAAAAGTCTCTGAATCTTCTGATGAATCTTCAAACATCTGTCCTTCTTCCAGTTCAGCCGCCTGTACCTTTACACCTGCATATGGAGTCAGGCAAAGCTGGGCTGCAATGATGATACCAAATATGACTGCCGTTTTTCTTTTCATCATAGTCTGTAATCCTCCGGCTCTGTAAAAAAAGCAGGAATACCAGTGGCATTCCTGCTTGCAAATCTTCTATATATAATAGGAAGATAATTATTTAAGATTAACCTTAGCGCCTTCAGCTTCAAGTTTTGTTTTGATATCTTCAGCTTCTGCTTTGGATGCGCCTTCTTTAACAACCTTAGGAGCTCCGTCAACCATTTCTTTAGCTTCTTTAAGACCTAAGCCAGTTACTTCACGAACAACTTTGATAACTTTAACTTTGTTTGGTCCAACTTCTGCAAGTTCTACATCGAACTCATCTTTCTCTTCTGCTGCTTCTGCTGCTCCAGCTGCTGCTACTACAACACCTGCTGCTGCGGATACACCAAACTCTTCTTCACAAGCTTTTACTAAGTCGTTTAATTCTAATACAGATAATTCTTTGATTGCTGCAATAAATTCTTCTGTTGTTAATTTTGCCATTTTAAATTCCCTCCATATAATATTATTTAATTCGGTAACTCTTCAGCATCCTCGTGGATGGTGATTTTCGAATAGTTACTAGATTCGTTTTATGCCTCTGGCATCAAAAATTATTCAGCTGCTGCTTCAGAGCCGTTTTTCTCAGCGATCTGATTAAGCACACGAGCGAAGTTTGTAATCGGAGACTGGATGCTTCCAAGCAGTTTGCCGAGAAGTTCTTCTCTGGACGGGATTCCAGCCAGTGCCTGAATACCTGCCTGATCGTTGTAGTTTCCTTCAACGATACCTGCAACTAATTCTAAAGCCGGTGCTTTCTTTGCGAATTTATCAAGGATTCTTGCAGGAGCAGTTGCGTCTGTAGCAGAGATTGCTATAGCGTTTGTTCCATGTAAGTGCTGGATAAGTTCTTCGCACTGAGTACCTTCGAATGCACGATGCATCATTGTGTTTTTGTATACTTTGTATACAACACCAGCTTCTCTTAATTCCTTACGTAAAGCAGTATCCTGTTCAACTGTAAGACCGCTGTAGTTAACAAGTACTACAGATTCTGCATCTTTCACGTTGTTGATAATTTCGTCTACGATTGGTTGTTTAAGTTCTACTTTTGCCATGAAATGGTACACCTCCTTATAGATTTTGTATACCGCTGCAAATGAGTAAATAAAAAGCCTTACTGTCTGGCAGTAGGGCTTGCGTAATCTTACATAAAAATATAAAGAATACTTAGTCCTCGGTAGGCGTTTACAACTTATGCCTTGCGGCACCTACTGTCTTCGGCAGCGTTCTGGTATAAGATAGCATATGAGATTTGGGTTGTCAAGAGGTTTTTTCGGTTTTTATTGAATTTTTATTGGATTTTTCATTAAGGGACGCGTAAGCAGGATTCTCTTTTGGGGTTCAGTTTCGGGAGCAGGAACTCTAAGGCCTGCAAAATCTGCTAAGTGCATGAAAAAAGAAGGCAAAACTCGCCTGCGGCTCAGACAGTTGCCTTCTTTTTTCATAACGCAGATTCCGCAGGCCTAAGAGTTGCTACACTCCCTGCAAGATTCACCCCAAAAGAGAATCCTGCTTACGCTGGTAGTTGGAAAATTGTCAGTATATCTAAAACAAATTTCTGCTATATTGATGCAGGGTGAGTTCTTCATATGCTCAGTATAGTATAGGTATAAGATGTAACGAATCACGTTATTCTTATATTGTGCCAAAGATACGATCTCCGGCATCTCCAAGGCCTGGGCAGATGTAAGCGTGGTCGTTTAATTCACGATCAAGATGTCCACAGTAAATCTGAACATCCGGATGTGCTTCGTGGAGACGTTTGAGTCCTTCAGGGGCTGCGATGATGCACATGAATTTAATGTTTTTTCCGCCCTGTTTTTTGACAAAGTCAACGGCTGCTTCTGCGGAGCCACCGGTTGCGAGCATTGGATCTACGATCACTGAAATTCGCTCATCAATTGCTTCCGGGAGTTTGCAGTAGTATTCGTGTGGTTCATGGGTTACAGGATCACGATAGAGTCCTACATGGCCTACTTTTGCAGATGGCACAAGTGTGAGAATACTGTTTACCATTCCAAGGCCTGCTCGGAGCACAGGGATAACCGCCAGTTTTTTCCCTGAAATCATTGGTGTCATGCAGGTTTCAATAGGGGTTTCTACTTCTACATTTTCTACAGGAAGATCCCGGAGAGCTTCGTATCCCATGAGGATTCCAATCTCTTCTACTAATTTACGGAATTCATTTGTTCCTGTGTTTTTGTTTCTCAGCATGGATATTTTATGCTGGATCAGCGGATGATTCATAATATAAACGTTTTCCATTATCTTAATTCCTCGCTTAGTTGAATATTTGTTACTTTTTATAAATTCTACATCTGCTTACGTACAATACGGTATTCGTCACCCATCTTGAAGTATGGACACTGATTGAAGTTTCCGGTAATGAACTTCACCATTTCATCTTCGTCAAGATTTATTTCACAGGTGTAGCATTCATAGTCGTCATCATAACTGTAGTTTACACAATATTCGCAGTTTACTGCATCGGACATTATTTACTCCTCTCTTTGTTTCCGGCATATTTCATTTCTATCCGGTATCTTCTTTTGGATTTTTTATGTTGCCTTTGTACCTGTGCAAAGTTTGCTGTTTCTGATATACTATGGTGTTAGGATCAAAAGATATTTCTTCCCTGAACTATTGCTTATAGCAATTCCATAAAATAACTATGAGGTTACATTTATGATATTATATCATATATCTGCAAAAAAATTAATAACACGCTGTACTTTTTCAATGCTCGCAGCATCTCTTATATTATGTCCGGCTGTTTTTTCCGGATGTTCGGCAAAAACGGAAAATGTCAAAAATACGGATGCCGGTTCTCAGGATCCCATCTCTGCCACTGCGATCAAACTGAATACTGCAGTTACGGTCACTATCTATGATTCTCAGGACAGAGAGCTGCTTACAGAATGCATGAATCTTTGTGACAAGTATGAGAAAATATTCAGCCGCACCGCAGATGACAGTGAATTATATCAGTTAAACCATCGGGAACTTACACCTGTGAAGGGGACAGAGGATACTTATCAGGTGTCGGCTTCTCTGGCGGAGCTGGTTTCTAAGGGACTTGATTATTCTGTATTATCTGAGGGTGCATTTGATATTGCTATTGAACCGCTGACTTCTCTGTGGGATTTTACTGCTGAAAATCCAAAAGTGCCCAAGGACAGTCTGATCCGGGCAGCACTGCCCAAATGTAATTATCACAATATCTCTGTTGATACAGATAAAAATGAGATTACATTAAAGACAGACGATACTGCAATCGAACTCGGTGCCATTGCCAAGGGTTATATCGCAGATCGCCTGAAGGATTATCTGGTTTCTCAGAATGTAAAAAGTGCGATCATCAATCTTGGCGGAAATGTTCTCTGTATTGGCGAAAAAACAGACAATTCTGCTTTTAAGATCGGGATCCAGAAACCATTTGCAGACCGAAGCGAAACTATTGCTGTTATGGACATCAGGGATAAGTCAGTGGTTTCCTCAGGAATTTATGAGAGATGCTTTGAACAAGATGGCACTTTGTATCATCACCTGCTCAATCCTAAAACCGGCTATCCTTATGATAACGGGCTGATTGCAGTTACCATTATTTCCGATCAGTCTGTGGATGGGGATGCGCTGAGCACGACCTGCTTTGCTCTTGGTCTGGAGGATGGCATGAAACTGGCCGAGTCTCTGGATGATGTACAGGCATTTTTCGTAACTTCTGATTATGAGATTCACTATACCAGAGATTTCCAGAAAAAAATCAAAGTTACGGAAACAGAATAAATCTGTCTCTGATGACTTAAATTGAAAAAACAGAAATATAAATCAACAATTATTAACTGGTGTTTTGACTTAATCAATAGATTTTAATTTTCAAGTCATACAATCCGCACTAATTTCTTGACCTAATTTGCTATTTATAAATTTCCAGTCAAATATTTTTGCCTGTTCGCTTGACTTAATTTGTTATTCTATAAAATCTCAGTCAACATACTGTTAATTATTTCATGACTTATATGAAACTTTTTTTGATTTAAGTCAATATTGTACATAGCTGACAAAAGTCCCCTGCTTATTGCTTTTCGCAACCTCCGCAGGGGACTTACCCTATTCAGTTAAACTTATCACTCAGCCTGACAGTTCTTCTGATGATTATTCATTTTTAGTCTGCTATATACTGATTGCATTCAAACACTTGCAATCCATATAGGATTTCACTGATTCAGTCAGAATCTCACTCCACATCAAATTTCTCCAGACTTTCCAGTCTTGCTCTGTATTTGGAGTCATAGGCATCTGTAAACGAAGCCTCTTTCTTCATTTTTTCGAGAGCCGCTGCTGCTTTTTTAACTGTCTGGATAGTACCGGCACCTGCTACACAGCCGCCCGGACATGCCATTCCTTCCAGCAGATATCCATTATATTTACCAATCTTGGCCATCTGGAGCATCTTCTTACAGTTCTGCAGACCTTCTGCATTCATTACCTTTACTTCCCGATCAGGATCAATACGCTTCACCGCATGGACAACCGCTTCTGCCACACCACCGCTGACTGCGAAACCTCTTCCGTCAGCACTGGCACGAAACAGTGGTTCTCCTTCCGGAATATCTTTCCAGTCCACGCCTTTGGCATCAAACATTCCTGCCACTTCCTCAAAGGTCAGCACAAAATCCACATAGCTGCGGATACTTTTACGGCTGGCTTCCAGCTTCTTGGCTGCACAGGGACCTACGAAAACGATCTTACAATCCGGTTCCTTCTGCTTGATCAGTCTGGCAGTAAGAACCATGGGTGTCAGTGCCATGGAGATACATTTCGCCTGTTCCGGGAATAATTTCTTAGCCATCATAGACCAGGACGGACAGCAGGATGTAGCCATAAACGGAAGTTTCTCAGGAACTTCCTCCAAAAAGTCCTTTGCCTCCTCCACTGTGCACAGATCTGCACCGACTGCAACCTCTCTTACATCTGTAAAGCCAAGTGCCTGAAATGCACCCCGTATCTTATTATTCTCCATACCTGGGAACTGACCTGCAATGGCAGGCGCCACGATTGCATACACCGGTGTTTCACTTTTTAATGCCATAACAGTCTGGAAAATCTGTCCTTTGTCTACAATAGCGCTGAACGGACAACTCACCAGACACTGTCCGCAGGATACACATTTGTCTTGGTCAATCTCCGCTCTTCCGTATTCGTCAGAACCAATGGCATTCATGCCACAGGCCTTTGAACAGGGCCGTTCCTGTTTGATGATTGCATTATACGGACAGGCTTCCAGACACTTTCCGCATTTGATGCAGGCATCTTCATCAATATGTGATCTGCCGCCTTCCATATGTACTGCTTTCTTTGGACAGACCTCCACACAGGGATGCTCCAGACAGCCCTGACAGCCCTCTGTGATCATTACCCTTTTCTCAGGGCAGGAATTACAGGCAAACTTGATTACATTGATAAGCGGCGGTTCATAATACTTTTCCTCAATAACGCTGGCCTCCACACCTTTGGAGATTGGCGCATGCTCTGTAACCTTTCTCAGTGACATCCCCATTGCAACGCGAAGTCTCTCACCAACTACCGCTCTTTCCAGAAAAATACTGTCACGATAAGTCGCAATTTCACCGGGTACAATCTTGTAGGGAAGCTCTTCCAGCATCTCCGGAGACTGGCCTTCATATGCCATCCTCGCAATTTCCGTAAAAATTTTGTGTCTGATCTCTGTTTTGGATGAATACAGTCCTCTCATTCTTTCCTCCTGATTTTGGATTTTGATAACTGTCCAGTCATCGGGCAATTATCATTTACATTTTTGACTCTGCTGCAAAACAGCCACCCATTATTTCCTCCTGCCAGGTTTTCAGCTTTTATATAAAAAAACGAATTTCCGCTCTATTCCGTTTCTTCCTCTGCAATCATATCACCAAACTCCATCGAACTCAATACAGCATCACAATTTCATAAACTGAAAAATCATCCCCAGATTCCACTCCTCTGTTCCTCCAGATGATCCAGAATATAATTATAAATATCTACAGACACACTGTCCGGATAGTGGGTTCCGTCTACGGTGGAAAATCCCTCAGATACCAGATGGGAATATACATCTATGTAGGTAACCCCGCTCAGATTTGCCTGCATTGCCGCATTGAAGCTTTCAATCTCCGCATTACTGCAATAGGGATCATTCTGCACCGGACCTACAGACACAAAATAAGTCTGCGCTCCCCTGTTTCCCCATTCGGCAGCTTTGGAATTAATATAGCTGACGTAGTCATTAACATGATACAGGTCATTAACACCCATCAGAATAATAACCGCTGTATTGTCCTCAATCTGATCTTCTACCTGAGGCACTCCTGTAGATACCATCCAGTCATATCCCATAGAAGAAAGACAGGACCAAATGCTGTCATCATTTACCGCATCCCTCAATCCCTCTGTTCTGGAATCTCCGATAAATACCAGTTTATCTGCGGAGATAGTATCCGGATGATCTGGCTTGCTTAAAGTTCCCTGATCTGCCGGATTCTGTTTATCTGTCTCAGCTTCCTGCTCTGGTGTTGGAGTAGATGCAGGTATTGGTGTTGCTTCAGGTTTTTGTGTTAGTGCCAATTTGGATTTCGGTGTTGATTTGGACTTTGATGTTGACGCAGACTTTGCTGTTGATTTCGATTTTTCTGTCGGTGTAACTGTCAGAGTTTTCGGTGCCGGCGGACCTGCCGCTTCTGTCCCATGGACATTTGAAAACATACAGACAGCTACAATACATGCAGTTAATACAATTTGTCCGGTTCTATATTTTTTCGTAAATATCATTCCCTTCTGCAGTAACATACTTACATCCCAGGCAGCATATCCGGCCATGAGAGGATTTCTCCGGAAATAATTTCCTCGTAATCTCCCTCAATATCCTGGCTTCTGCCTGCTTCGAACACGTTTGTCTCCGCTCCCCAGACACGATCTTCATATTCCCATATATGGAATCTCAGACCGCGAAACATAAAGTCGATGCTTCCGCATCCGTTTTCCTCTGTATATTCATAATGAATTTTCTTTGTTTTTAACGCTTCCTGTACTTTTTCCAAACGCATAAAATACCTCCTGATTATCTGTACAGTACCCTCTGTAATATAATACAGATAACTTTCACTGTAAAAAAATGTTCTCGTGTACACCCATCAAAAGTCAAACAGATATTCGCAATCCGCTTCGCTACACAGCTCTACATATGCTCTTAATCCTGACGCCATTATACAAAACGAATTATATCATACTCTGCTACATAATATGTAATCTGAATGCCACTTCACAATTGCCGTTACTGTTCACTCCGTTTACAGTAACTTAGCCAAAATTCATTTCAGATTGCCTGTGGCAATGGAATTTTGGCTTGTATGTCTCGGGATTTTGGCATATTCATGCCAAAACACCTCGCGGGATAATGGTGTGTGAACAGTAACCAATTGCCCATTCTACATTCTGATCGATATTCACTCATCTTTATTTCTGTCTTTTCTTCGTTGGTATCGCCAGGATGATGATCGTAGCAATTACAAACAAAGTTCCAAGCATCATCTCTTTTTTTGGTTTTGTTTACTTTCATTGTTCGTTTGCATATTTCTGTTATCTTTCCTGTCTGTATTATTATGGATTCTGGATATTTGAAAATAAGTATAATCCGCTGTAACGACACTTGTCAAGAAAACAAAATACCGCAGAGACTTTCTTTGTCTCTGCGGCGATTTATAGCCCTGTTATAATCAGATATAATTTCCATCTTGTACACTCTGCACTGTAAATGCAGATTTCTTTTTCACGAAATCAATCGCATCTTTCACAGTAATTCCGTCAATCTGCCAGTTCGCATAGAAACCATCCAGAGTCTTTAATGTCTCGTCTTTTGCTGTATTTTCATCAAGAACAAGAAGTACGATCAGACCTGCTGCCTTAAGATGGCGGACAGTTTCTGCATAGTTTTCACTCGCTGCCGGATGATACAGATAGGTATGTTTTCCAAGTACAGTCAGTCCCTTTTCTACCTGCTCTGCAAAATCAAGAGTGATTCCTTCTTTACCGATCGGGAATTCCACTACTACCGGTGTCTGACCTTTCAGTCCTGCACGAACCTGCTCGTCCACTTTTCCGATCTGGGATCTATCCTGAGAAACAAAGGTTTTTCTCACAACACCGCAGGCAGAAGTCATATTTGTGACACGATCTATCAGAATCAGCTCACCCAGTGTTCTGTGCCTGTCAAATTCGTCTACAACGATCTTCTCTGAGAATTCCAGAGTACAGGAAGCAATCTCATTTTTCTTTAAGGTATATGCGCTTTTCTTTTCACCTGTATTAACATCCACAGAATAATTGATCTTTGTAACCAGGCCGGGGATCATCTTTGTACCGATTTTTACAAAGAAGTTCTTGCCATCCGTAAGAGCATTGTCATCCATCCAGAGGATATCTGCTTCCACAGAGTCTGTAAGAACTGCGCCGGAATCAATGGCAAGTACACATCCGCGGGAAACATCTACTTCTCTGTCAAGCTGGATGGTAACAGGCTGTCCCTGTACAGCTTCCTGAACTTCTTTATCGCCAACAAGAATACTCTTTACATGAGCTTCTTCTTTACTGGGAAGAGTAGTCACAAGGTCGCCTGCCCTGATGGCACCATTCTCAATCTGTCCCTGGAATCCGCGAAACTCATGGTTTGGTCTGCAGACTCTCTGTACAGGCATATAGAAGCCCTTCTCTGTATCTTCCTTAATGTCTACGGTTTCCAGATGGGAAAGAAGCGCCTCACCTTTATACCATGGCATGTTGTCAGATTTGGTTGTAACGTTGTCACCTTCTGTGGCAGATACCGGAATAATAGTTACATTGGCAAGTTTCAGTTCTTCTATCAGTGCTGCGATCTGATTCTCAATGTCGCGGAAACGTTTTTCATCATATTCAATAAGATCCATTTTGTTTACTGCAAATACAAAGTAACGGATTCCCATCAATGCGCAGATTCTTGCATGACGTCTTGTCTGTACCAGTACTCCCTGTGAAGCATCCACCAGGATAACTGCCAGATCTGCAAAGGACGCACCCACTGCCATGTTTCTTGTATATTCTTCATGTCCGGGTGTATCTGCAACAATGAAGCTTCTGTTATCTGTTGTAAAATAACGGTATGCAACATCAATGGTGATTCCCTGTTCACGCTCTGCCATCAGACCGTCCAGAAGAAGAGAATAATCAATGGCACCGCCTCTGCTTCCTACTTTGGAATCCAGCTCCAGAGCTTTCTCCTGATCTGTATAGAGAAGCTTTGCATCATAAAGAATATGTCCGATCAGAGTGGATTTTCCATCATCCACACTTCCGCATGTAATAAATTTCAATAATCCTTTCATTCTAGAAATACCCCTCTCTCTTTCTTCTCTCCATGCTGCCTGCTGCCTCGTGGTCGATCACCCTGCTGGTACGTTCAGAAGAAACAGCACTTAACGTCTCATCAATAATCTCATCCAGAGTATCTGCTTCAGATTCAATACCTCCAGTAAGCGGATAGCATCCAAGAGTACGGAATCTGACTTTTTTGTTTTCAATCTTTTCACCCGGACGGAGTTTTAATCTGTCATCATCCACCATAATGATATTTCCGTCTCTGTAGATGACCGGTCTTTCTTTCGCAAAATATAACGGTACAATTTCGATATTTTCACGCTGAATGTACTGCCAGATATCCTTTTCTGTCCAGTTGGAAATTGGGAATACTCGCATACTCTCTCCCTTCTGGATCTTAGTGTTATAAAGCTTCCACATCTCCGGTCTCTGGTTTTTCGGATCCCATGCCTGAGCTGAATTACGGAAAGAGAAGATTCTTTCTTTTGCTCTGGATTTCTCCTCATCACGACGGCCGCCTCCAAATGCCGCTGTAAATCCATATTTGGTCAGAGCCTGTTTTAAGGCCTGTGTTTTCATGATATCTGTATATGCAGAACCATTGTCAAATGGGTTGATTCCTGCCTTTACACCCTCTTCATTGGTGTAAACCAGCATATCAATTCCGTTTTCCTTTGCGATTCTGTCGCGGAATTCGATCATCTCATGAAATTTCCATGTAGTATCAATGTGAAGAAAGGGAAAAGGCGGTTTCTCCGGGTAAAATGCCTTCATCGCCAGATGGAGCATAACGGAGCTGTCCTTTCCTATAGAATAGAGCATAACCGGCTTTTCACACTCGGCTGCTACTTCTCGCATAATATAAATCGCCTCTGCCTCAAGCGCATCAAGATGAGATAAGTTACTCATTGCATTATCCTCCTCTGTTTGTTTATACTCGGAATCTTTTCGTACTTGAGCAAATACACTAGAGCGTGTCTGAAAAATCATTCCCGCAATCTGCACGCCCCACTTTGCGGTATATTTTGTCCGAATTCGGTTGTCGTAGCCCGCTATGACGCCCTCATCCGAACAAAATCTTCCACAAATTGTGACGCACATCTTGCGTAAAGCATTTTTCAAACACACTCTAAAGACTCCGAGAATACATACTTATGTTTAATATTTATTAGCGTCTTTCTTATTAACCTGAATAGTGATCTTAGTGCCATCCGGCTTCTCCACTGTCCATGTGGAAATATCCGGTTTCTCTGATACAACCATACTTGCACCTCTGCCTCCCACATCAGCTCCAAGGAAAAAGCGGATGGCATCATGCCTGCATTCCTTAATACAGGAAGTACATCCCCAGCAGTCTCTTACCTGACGGATAAAGGCTTTGTTCTCTTTATCCTTTTTGATCAGATTTCCGGGACAGGCTTCAATACATCTGCCACATCCTGCACATTTACTTTTTTGAATCCGAATGCTCATCTCTCACCTGCTCCTTTCTCTGCTGTATTCAAACCTGTATTTTCCTTTGTGATCAGGTCACGATATAAGATCTTAATCTCGCCGTTTTCCATACGGGAGTTTACATATTTCATCCACTCTTCGCTCTGCTGCGGGTAGTCTGTATTCTCTCCGAAACTATGCCATCTGGTTTCCTTTCTGGCTGCCAGATGTGCGATCACTGCCTGACACACGATCAGTCGTTCGCGAAGTTCATAAATCTGCATCAGTTCATAAGTATCTGTTGCTGCCAGAGTGTCAACTACTGGCAACAATGCTGCAATCTTTTCATCTGCCTTTGCAAGACTCATCCCGCTGTATCTGTAGTCTGTACCGATTCCTCCTGCATACTGATCCATGATCTTCTGCATGGCTTCCTCAAGCTGCTCTGCATTCATCAAAGAACGGGAAGCATTCAAATGTGATTCGTATTCTGCCTTCTTAGCTATTGCAGTTTGAGACAGCTCCTGTTCTCCGCCACGCTCTAAAGCCTCTTCCTTATTTTCCGCTGCGATCCGGTCATCATCTTTGCCATTCAGATATTCCAAAATCGCCTCTGCTGCGATCTCTCCTTCTGCCAGTGCGCCGGTTACATATTTCTGCGGACATCCTCCTGCTACGTCTCCGGCTGCATATAAACCTTCAATAGTTGTAGCTCTGTTATTATCTACCCAGTAACCGCTGGCTGTATGTCCGCCTACAATATATGGCTCTGTGCCCTCAATCTCTACATTCTCTTCGGATGGTCCTTTTCCGGCTTCCATCCATTTCAGAGTCTGGGACGGTGCCATATTCAGGTAAGCTTTGTAAAGGTCCTGCTCCTGTTCTTTGGAAATACCTTCCGTTCTGAGATAACATGGACCGTTTCCTTCTCTGTTCTCCATGACTGTACCGTAAACTCGCTGGGAAGTTGTCAGACCATATTTTGTTTCATAAATATCACCATGTGCATTGACCTGTCTGGCCCCAACACCCTGAGCAATAGTTCCTGTAGGAGCAATCGTGTCCTTACATCTCAATGCAATGAAACGCATCTCAAAGGTTGTCATCTCCGCACCGGAAAGAAGTCCCATTGCATATCCTGCACCTGTGTTAAACGGAGGATACCACATCTTATGTCTGGAAAATCCCGGATTATTCGGTCTGTAAAGTCCCGCTGCACCACCTGTGGCACAAAGAACTGCTTTCGCATCAATGTCATAGAAAATATCCTCATTAACGCTAAATCCAACTGCGCCTGTGACTTTTTTGTTTTCTGTTTTATAATCTGTAATATTTACATGATTGAGAACCGTAACATTCTCCTGTTCAGCTGCCGCCTTTGCAAGGATTGGCTTCATATTTTCGCCATTGATCTTGATGTTTCGGTTTCCTCTGGCAACATATTTTCCGTTTTCGTCCTTCAGGATGACCAGCCCCAGATCTTCCATCACCTTTGTCACATGATTCAGTCTCTCTGACATGGTAAGAAGAAGGTCTTCTCTTACGATTCCATGGGCATCCTTTTTGGCATAATCCACATAATCCTGTGGCACTCTGCCTTCTGTAATATATGCGTTCAATGCATTCACGCCCGCCGCCAGACATCCGCTTCGCTTAATATTCGCTTTCTCTGCGATCAGAACTTTTCTGCCGCTTTTTTTGCCGATCACATAGGCTGCAAAGCATCCTGCCGTACCGCCGCCGATGATCAGCACATCTGTCCTGATTCTCTCTGTTCTCATTCTCTCTTACCCTTTCCTCCATACCAGTGTGCCAACAAGTTGATTTCCCGATCAGTCTTGCGTCTGAATTTCTTATTTCTTCATTGTCGTCAGTCGCCGCAGCCACCGCTGTCAGATAATTACAAAGTCATCCCTTACAGCCTCATTTTCGATCAGCTGTACACTGTCACCTTTCAGTGCAAAAATCCTGTAAAGGAATACATTCACAGTCTCACCTTCCCGGATATCTGCTTTCTCCAGGCTTCTTCTGGCAGTTACTACGGAATTGTTGACTCTCACCTGAAGTTCCAGATTATCTCCCCTGAAAGAAACCCGTTCAACCACTCCCCGGGATACGGAAGTTTTGAACTTCTCCACCTCATCCAGTTTGGAGATTTTTACAAATTCCGGGCGGACAATGATCTTGTCTGCTCCTTCTGCCTGAGCAAAGGTATGGAAATCATCCGCATTTTTCAACACAGATGGCTGTCCGAAGAAGGACGCTGTAAAAGCTGTCTCAGGATTTCTATAAACCCCTATAGGAGTTCCTTTCTGTTCGATCCGTCCTGCATTAGTGATAATAATCTCATCTGCTACTTCAATGGCCTCATCTTGATCATGAGTAACGAAAATACTGGTAATTCCCAGCTTCCCGATCATCTCTTTTAACCAGCTTCGCAGTTCCTGACGGATTTTTGCATCAATGGCTGCAAAGGGCTCATCCAGAAGCAGCACCTGGGGATTTGGAGCAAGGGCTCTGGCAAATGCCACCCTTTGCCTCTGACCGCCGGATAACTGGCTTGGATATCTTTTTTCCAGTCCTTCCAGCCCCACCAGTTTGATCAGTTCTCTGACTCTGGCATCAATTTTCTTCTTATCAGCCTTCTGAACCTTCAAACCAAATGCAACATTGTCATAAACTGTCATATAGCGAAACAACGCATAATTCTGAAATACAAATCCAATCCCACGCTGACTGGCCGGAACATCATTTACCACTTTTCCATCAATA
Source organism: Blautia sp. MSK18_10 (assembly GCF_020553185.1). Lineage (NCBI taxonomy): Bacteria > Bacillati > Bacillota > Clostridia > Lachnospirales > Lachnospiraceae > Blautia > Blautia sp. MSK18_10. Next base: position 43,566 of record NZ_JAJCGT010000021.1, read on the forward strand.
ATGACCTCTCCGCTGTCCGGGGTTTCCAGACCTGCGATCATTCGAAGAATAGTTGTTTTTCCGCTTCCGCTTGGTCCCAACAGACCAATCAGTTTACCTTTCTCAATTCCGAAATTCACATTCCTTGATGCCTGGTAAGAACCATATGTCTTATTGATATTTTTTAACTCTACATACATATCAGGCTTCCTTCTTTCCTTTATATTCAATCAGGCTTCTGACTACCAGAATGATAACCGCCATGATCACAAGCAGTGAAGATACGGCAAACGCCGGAACATACTGAAACTCATTAAACAAAATCTCTACATGAAGAGGAAGTGTATTGGTCTTTCCTCTTAAATGTCCGGAAAGTACAGATACCGCTCCAAACTCTCCCATTGCTCTTGCCGTACAGAGCACAACTCCGTACAGTAATGCCCATTTGATATGAGGGAATGTGATCTTCCAGAAAATGGTCCATCCACCTGCTCCCATCAGGGCTGCCGCTTCCTCCTCATCGCTTCCTTCTGCTTCCAGAACCGGAATCAGTTCTCTGGAAATAAAAGGAAAGGTTACAAATACAGTTGCAATAATGATTCCCGGTACAGAGAATACAACTTTAATCCCTAACTTCATGAGAAAAAAGTAAACAGGACTCTGTCGTCCGAAAATCAGAAGAAAGATCAAACCTGCAATAACAGGGGAAATAGTAACCGGAAGGTCGATCAGTGTGGTAAGAAGCTTTTTACCCCTGAACTGAAACTTCGTCAGTGCCCAGGCTGCAAAAACACCAAAAACAGTGTTAAAAACAACTGCAAAGAGTGTTGCCTTCACTGTAAGAAGAAGTGCTTTGATGGTGTACTCATCTGTCACTGCAGCTGCATAGACCTTCCATCCGCTCCGCAATGCTTCTGTGATCACAGTGATCAGAGGAAGAAGGAGCATGACTGCCAGAAACAGAACACTGATCACGACAAGCAGCCATTTTGTAATTTTCTCCGAAGTCTTTTCATTGTTGTCCATCAGGCATTTCCTCCTCTTAAAATTCTTGCATTTCTCTGCTGTATCATACTGTTAAGGAACAGAATAAAAAATGAAACTGCCAACATCACAAGTGCGATTGCCGTTGCACTTGAATAATCAAATTCCTGAAGCTTTGACATAATAACCAGCGGTGTGATTTCTGTATAATAGGGTTTATTTCCTGCGATAAATACAACACTTCCATATTCACCCAGACATCTTCCGAACGCAAGTCCGGTCCCTGCAAAGATCGCAGGCTTCAGTTCCGGAAAAATGACCTTCCAGAAGATAGTTGTTTTCTTTGCTCCCAGCACTCCTGCTGCCTCGCTGTAAGAATTATCCATCTTTTCCAGAACCGGCTGTACACTTCGCACAACGAACGGTATTCCTACAAATATCATAGCCACTGTAATACCTATTCTTGTGTATGCGATCTTGATACCGAATCCTGCAAAAAAGCTGCCGACAATTCCCGAATCTGAGGTCAGGGATGTCAGTGCAATACCTGCTACCGCTGTGGGAAGAGCAAAGGGAAGTTCGATCATCCCATCCATAAGTCTCCTGCCCGGAAAATCATATTTCACAAGCACCCACGCAAGAACAGTTCCCATAATTCCATTTATTACTGCTGCTGCAAAAGCACATACAAAACTGGTATAAAAGGATACCAGCACTCTGGCCCTTGTGATGGTTTCGATAAAATCTTTAAAACTCAGCTTCGCTGTGTAGACCACCAGGCTTGCCAGGGGGATCAGAACTACCAGACTCAATATGGAAATGGTAATTCCCATGGAGAGCCCAAACCCTGGAATCACCGGTTTATTTCTTTTTTTCATAATCAATTACCACCTCTCCTGTCTCATATATTCTGTCTGTGCTTATGCTCTTGCTTCATCTTGTCTTCCTTTATCTCTCATAAATCTGATCGAAAATTCCGCCATCTGTGAAATGTTTCTCCTGCACTTTATCCCATCCGCCATAATCACTGATATTTGCCAGATTTATATTCAGATCAAACGTATCACTGTGCTTCTTCAGGATTTTCTCATTAGTGGGGCGGAAATAATTCTCTGCTGCGATCTCCTGTGCTTCGTCGGAATACAGATAATTCAAATACTCAGTTGCCACATCTCTTGTATCTCTGTAATCCACCACTTCATCTACCACTGCCACAGAAGGCTGTGCCAGAATACTTACGTTTGGAGTAACAATCTCATACTCATCCGGATAATCCCGCATGGATAGATAAGCTTCATTTTCCCACGCAACCAGCACATCTCCTTGTCCGTTCTCCACGAAAGAGGTCGTTGCGCCTCTTGCGCCTGAGTCAAGAACCACCACATTCCGGTAAAGTTTCTTGATAAATTCCTTCATCTGCGCTTCATCGCCACCATATTTTTTATCTGCGTAAGCCCACGCTGCCATGTAGTTCCATCTGGCACCGCCGGAGGTTTTCGGATTTGGTGTTACTACTCCCACTCCTTTTTTCGTCAGATCGTCCCAGTCTTTGATATCCTTGGGATTTCCTTTCTTCACCAGAAATACGATAGTGGATGTATAAGGAGAACTGTCATTGTCAAATTTATCTTTCCATCCTGCCTTGATCAGCCCTGCGTTTTCAATAGACTCAATATCATATTCCAGTGCCAGGGTTACCACATCTGCATCCAGACCATTGGCTACCTCCAGTGCCTGTTTCCCTGAACCGCCATGGGACTGTATCACTTCCACATCTTCCCCGGTCTTCTCCTTCCAGTGGTCTTCAAATATTTTATTATACTGTTCAAACATCTCTCTGGTAGGATCATAGGAAACATTGGTGACAGACACCGTTTTTCCAAAAGCCTGTACCGGCATCAGTGCCAGTACAACTGCAAAACCAAAGGCAAATAATTTTCTGATCATGTTTCATCTCCTTTAAGGTACCAGTAGTTTTTTGCATTCTCTACTTTTCATAGTTATTCGATATGTTTTATATGATATTACAAGAAATGACAGAATTTGTCAATAGTGTATTAAAATAAGTACAATTTACGTTGTATAGATGTTACTGTTCACACATCACTATCCCGCGAGGTGTTTTGGCATGAATATGCCAAAATCCCGAGACATACAAGCCAAAATTCCATTGCCGCAGGCAATCTGGAATGAATTTTGGCTACGTTACTGAGAACGGAGTGAACAGTAACGTATAGATAAGAACACAAAAAAAGCAGCATCCTGAAATACAGAATGCTGCAGTCAAAATTACATATTTTTTATTCGGCAGAAGCTGCTGCCTTTTCTTTCTCCGGGAAAAGCTTTCCGAAAATAAATCTTACGAATGGTCCGGCATAAAAGATCTGCCAGAAGAATGCCATCGGAAAGTTCATTGCTGTTGTCTGGAGCCATGTGGGAATGATCTGACTTGCCGGTGCATGTTTAATCAGCACAGTTGCCGCAAAGCTCATACATGGACACATAAATGCAACGGATACTGCTGAGATTGCAAGTACAAGGTGGAACGGATTATCTCTTCTCATATCCACAATACCAAATGCAATCTTCTTTGCAAGACCACCGATGATAAAGAAATCAAGAATAAATGCAATCGGTCCCATGAATGTTAATTCATGAAAAGCTAACAGAAATGTCTCATTTGTCATTGTCCCTGTATTCAGTACAATGTTGTAGCAGATCATGGCATAGACCATTACAAACACCATGATAATCGTAAAAATAACTTCCTGAAACTTGTTTTTAGGCATAAAAATCCTCCTTAGATAGTATGAATAACATCAATTAGAGATTTGTGTTGTTCATAACCATCCAGGAGGATGTACCGTTTCCAATAATACCAAATATCTGTTTCTTAAATTTACCGTTGATTATTATATGGATTCCGGATGCAAAAGTCAAGATTTTTTTTATAAATATGGTACCCCCGGGGTCTCCGGATAGCTGCCCATTGCGATCAGAAGTTCCAGACCGATCTGTCTTGCATTCAGTACCGCTGTTTTCGCAGCACTGGCATCACCGGCAACTGCCAGAATCACTTCATTGGAATGACTGGTTCCCTTATCAGGTGTCATATATTTTGCAATAGAAAGAGAGGCAGACTTCATCGCTGTATCTGCCATTACCAGTCCGATTGCAGCAGGAGAGCCAGCCATAAATCCGAATGCTTCTCCCATTGGTACTCCGAAAGCCTTATTCAGTACCTGTCCTGCACTGGCTGAATAGGCAAACTCCAGATGACCGCTTTCACTGATATATACCTCTCCTGCATTTTTATTGGTAAGCTCCAGTGCCATGGATATGGCATGGCGCACATCTGAGACATCAGTTCCTCCAAGAACAATATAATTACCGTGGCCGCCCCAGCCCTTTGTATCCCTTGGCAGTTCTATGGAAAGAACCTCTGTGTTGGTTGCTTTTACTGCATCATCAAGAGCAGTCAGCTGCCCTGCTGCCCCTGTACGGGAACTGAATAATCCCAGACAATGATACTTCGTTCCTATGTTCATCTCCTTGAGCAAAGTATCATCAATTCCGGAAATCACAAGTCCTATCGTATCCAGCACTGCTTTACCTACAAATTCACTGCGCGTACAGTGTGTACTGATATTTTTTATATCTATCATTTATTACGCCCTCCTGTATATATTACCCCATAATACCAGATTTTATATGTTTAGCTTATCATGCCCTGACAGGATAAGCAACAGAAATATACTATGGTGATCAATGTGACGAGAACACAAAAACGACAAAAATCCCCAACTCCCGCAGACCAATTCTGCGGGAGCCGGGGATTTTATGTAGGTATGAACATAATACACGAATACGCCAGTTATATAATCGATATTATACAATTAATTACTTCACGATCATACCAGTCTTCCTGTCGCTGAAGATTGCTACTTCGATCAGGAAGATGATACCAAGAATCAGCTGCTGTAACTGTGTCGGCATCATCAGCATTACCAGACCACTGGAAAGTACTTTGTATGTCATAACACCAAGAATGATGTTATAGAATCTTACTTTAGCACCGCCGTTTACAGGCATTCCGCCAAGTACCAGGGCGATCATAATCTGTGTTTCCAGCTGGTTACCTGCTGTAGATGTAACGGAACCTACTTTGATAGCATTTACAAATGCTGCAAGTCCTGTGATACATCCTGCTGCCACGAATACGAGAATCTTTGTAGTCTCTACACGGATACCTGCGAATCTTGCTGCTGTTTCACCTGCACCGATTGCTTTCAGTCTGGAGCCCAGACCTGTGTAAGTGAATACAAGATATGCCACTACGAAGATGATCACTGTGAAAGTAAGCATAAATGGCAGTGTGTTGTATTTGGAAATATCACTGACTGCGTAAACAGGTGAGTTAGTTGTTGCATATGCACAAACTCCACGGAACAGATACATGGTACAGATTGTAACAATAAAGCTTGTGATTTTTCTCTTAACATTGAAGTAACCATTGATCAGTCCGATCAGTCCGCCTGTTACCACACCACCCAGCGCTGCCAGAACCATGTTGTAATGGGAAAGGTAGCAGACTACGATGGAAGCAACACCAAGCATGGAGCCCTGGGAGAAATCCAGACCACCCATTGTCATTACCATGAACACGCCGATGGATGAGATCAGCAGCATGTATGACTGGCTCAGAAGCAGTGATATATTTTTCGGCTGAAACAGTCTGCCGTCTGTGAGGATTGCAAATAATACACAGATGATCACGAATCCTGCGATAGGAAGGATCGTACGCACAATGGGACGTTCCAGAAATGGTACTTGCTCAGTTGATTTTTTTGTTGTACTCATTTTTTTACCCCCTTAAATCATATTGTCAATCAGATCTGTGTCTTTCAGATCCGGAGAGCGAAGGAATTCACCATTGATCTTACCGTCCTTCATGATCAGGATACGGTCTGCCATACCCAGAAGCTCCATGATTTCCTCAGAGATCATAATAATGGATTTTCCTCTTTTTCTCATATCGTCCATCATGGCGTAGATATCAGCTTTAACTTTGACATCAATACCACGTGTAGGGGAGTCAAGGATGATCAGGTCGGAGTCCTTACCAACCCAGCGTGCAAGAACGACTTTCTGTTTGTTACCGCCGGAAAGAGCGGATACAAACTGGTCAACGCCTGTCATTTTTGTACTCATCTGTTTTGCAAATTTATTGGCAAATTCATTCATTGTCTTTGCACGAAGGAATCCATGAGTCTTCAGATCCTCCAGAGATGGAAGACAGATGTTATCGCCAATTGTATCATTGATGACCAGAGATTCATTGTCACGGTCCTTGGAAGCATATGCAATACTGTGTTTGATGGCATCCGGAATGGAATTGATCGGTGTGCCGTCTCCCAGAGTTACACTTCCCTGGCGGAAATAGGAAGCTCCGAAGAGTGCCTTTCCAACCTCATGCATACCGCATTCGGAAAGTCCTCCGATACCAAGGATCTCACCTTTGTGAAGATCAAGGTTCAGGTTCTCGATCTGCCCTTTTACTGTCACGTTCTTTGCAGAAAGAACAACTTCGTCAGATACTTTTTCACCGTAGTCTGTACGATAGTAGCTGTCACCGATCTCACGGCCTACCATTAAGGCTTTCAGTCTGTCAGGTGTAGCTTCTTCCTTTGTGATGGAACCGATCTTCACACCATCTCGAAGTACACTGATATTATCAGACTGCTCGATAACCTCCTCAAGGTCATGGGAAATAAAGATTACGCAGTTTCCTGTGTCACGAACCTTGTGCATTACCTTGAAAAGCTCTTCACGGCCTTTCTGTCCAAGTGCTGTTGTTGTCTCGTCTACAACCAGAACCTTCGGATTAAAGTAGGTAGATTTTACGATCTCTACCAGCTTACGATCCTCGAAGTTGTAATCATCGATCACCTTAGTTGCATCAATATAGTTGAATCCGTAACTGTCCAGATATTCCTGGGCTTTCTTGTTCATTGCTGCGGTATTTTTGATACCACATTTAGTAAACTGATCCTCGTTTCCAAGGAAAATATTCTCTGCTACAGTCAGTCCGGAAAGTGTTCCGATCTCCTGTACGATAATGGCTACACCCTGATGGTTGGCTTCAACCTGGTTGGTTGCGGTGATCTCTTTTCCTTCAAGGATAAACTTGCCGGAATCTTTCTGGTAAATACCTGTCAGGCAGGATGTTAATGTAGATTTACCGGAACCGTTTTCACCGATCAGTGCGTGGATCTCACCTTTATTAAAGGTAAAGGAAACGTTGTCCAGGGCGTGTGTGATGCCAAAATGTTTATCAATATTTTCTGCTCTTAATAATATTTCACCCATAATCGTTCTCCTTATTTTACTACAAGACCTTTAACCGGTTTAGTTGTCAGTGCAACGATAACCAGCAGAGCAACACCTGTTACTACGTTCTGGATCGTAGTCGGAGCTCCCAGTGCAACGAAACCGTTGAACATAAGCTGGATGATCATTTCACCGATTACAATAGCGATAACCGGATGGCCATATTTCTTAAATGCCAGTCCAAAGAATGTTCCCATCAGAGGAGTAAAGTTACGGCTCATAGAGGAAAGGTTGGAAGCTGATGTCATGGAAGTACCAAAACTGATTGTCAGGATTGCCTGAAGTCCGAAGAAAAATCCTGCAAGAGTAAATGCTACGATCTTATATTTCGGAACATTTACACCCATGTTCTTGGCTACAACTTCGTTACTTCCGATGGCGTAAGTATAAGTACCGATTTTTGTATATTTCAAAATGAATGCGCAAAGCAGATATGCGATCAGTGCCAGGATCAGGTTGACCGGATAATCACCAAATGCTCTGTAGTCTGCTGAAAGTATTACGTTCTTTCCGTTTGTGGCGTATACACTGAAGGCCTCATAGATCAGGGACAGCGCACATGTAACAATCAGGGAAGAGATATGTAATTTAATATAAACAATACCATTGATGAGACCAATGATCGTACCACAGATCAGCGGTGCAATGATAAGACCGGCATAACCGAATTTTTCACTTGCATTGCAGGCGATAATGGATGAAAGTACGATATTGGCACCAACGCTCATATCGAAAGGTCCCATTACGCAGATAAAGTAGAGGCCACATCCGCCAACTGCGTAAATTAATGCTGATTTCATGTAAGTGGCCAGTTTCTCCGGGGAACCGAAAGTAGTCGGTGCAAGTACTTTAAATACTGCCCAGAAAACTACAAGCATAAGAACCAGAAGGCCGATTCCATAATACTGGCTTTGTTTGAGTTTTTTCATAACCATTCTCCTTATCCAATTCATCGCCCGCCAAAAGCAGGAGGTCACACGCTTCATCAGGGTTTGGCCTTTTGCTTCGAGCGGGCACTGACAATTACCTCTTAAAAGTTTCTCCACTGCCCTTTGGAGAAAAGACAGTGGAGCACAAGTTCATCATATTAGTTGCTGTGACGGGAAATAACATCATCAATAGAAAGTGATGTAGCTGCTTTGTTCAGATCATCAAAGCTGTATCCTGCTAATTCCACAAGCTCTTCATCTGTGTATGGATCGTCATCTACAAAGTATTTCTTGTAGTTTTCATAGTCTTCGGAAGAAGATACATACAGGTATGGGAACTGGATTTCGTATCCGAAGGATCCTTCATCTTTCACATAGTTGCCTTTGATTGCGTTATATGTGATAAGGAATGCATATAACGGGTCGCAGAAGTGTCCGCCTGATTCAGCAAACATTCCGCCTGATTCAAGCTGCTCGCCAAGGTCATCAAGGAAGTCTGTGGAAACAACGTCGATCTTTCCTGTAAGTCCTTCGTTTGCCAGAGCACCGATGGAACCAACAAGCGGGTCACCGCCACCACCTGCAACGATCAGAGCGTCCATATCAGGGTTGGAATTGTAAAGGGAAAGAGCTGCTGCTGCACCTTCTTCAGAAGATGTGTTAGCATATACAGGCTCTGTGATTGTTGCCTGATCATCAGGATTAGCTTCGTTCCATTCGTCAACTGCCTGTTTGTAACCTGTCCATCTCTGCTGGAATGTAGCATCACCAACTGTCCATGCCTCAAGGCCGATGTTTCTGTCACCGTTCTCAAGAAGCAGGTTAACCAGTGTATATCCGTTTGTTACTTCGTCTTCATGAACTGCACCAAGATAATACTGTGAGTTGCATGCTGTCTGATATACTTCAGGGCTGTTCTCTTCGGAGATGATACGGTAGAACTGTGTAAGGTAAACCTGGTTTGCATCACATGTCTGGATGGCAGATGTCATTTCGGAGTCTGCAGAGTTACAGATTACGATACCGTTACATCCTGCTGCGCAAAGCTGTTCAACAGAAGCTGTAACCTGCTCAGATACGTGGCCCTGGTCAACATACATTACATTAACACCAAGAGCATCTGCTGCTTTGTCAATGATTTTTTTACTCTGGCTTCCAAGTACGTCTGTGGAGCTCCAGATTGATACGCCGATTGTGATGTCGTCATCGGCTGCCTGTGCTGTAACTGCACCTGCCGGTAAAGAACCAACCATTGCTGCTGTTGCTGCGATAGCGACTGCTTTTCTCATTCTTTTTTTCATGTTGTAAAACCCTCCTTGAAAAATCTTAGTTTCTTATTTTTTTGAACGGAAGTTTTTCCGGGCTTTCCGTTCCTCTGTGATTATATTAAACCATACTTTGCCTTTGGTCAGTTAGGACATATTTGGAAAATTTTATTGCACATTTTTGACCAGTTTATATATAAAACTTGGACAAAATATGAACAAGTTGAGCAAAATGCCAGTAACTTGTATGTTTTCTCTATTGTTTATAGCAATTCCATAAAATAATGCAATCAAGACAGTTCAGCAGAGTGCGAAGGACAAGGAAGGTACCTGCAGGCGTGCTGACGCACGGCAAAGATATCTTCCCAAAAAGTCCTCTGTATCCATTCGATTCGATAAGAACCGCCATACAGAGGACTTCCGCTTTCGTTACTGTCCACTCAATTCTACCTGAGTTTCTTCCATATTATAATTGTGTAAACTTATTCCGATACTCCCTCGGGCTGCATCCCACCTTCTTTCGGAACACTCTGCTGAAGTAGTTATAATCATCATATCCCACCAGAAACGAAATCGTCTCCAGCTTCTTGTCCTGATCTTTCATAAGCTCTGCCGCTTTCTCCATCCGGATTCTGGTAAGAAATGCAATGATCGTCTCACCGTATTTCTGACTGAAAGTCCTGGAGAGATAGCTTGCATCCATATGATACTGTTCTGCCAGAGCAGTGAGTGTAATATTCTCATGATAGGAACGCTCAATATATTTATGGATCTGCTCTACCTGCTGCATAATAGAACCTGCATCAGAGCTTTTATCTTCTCCGTTCTCCCATAAGCTGTCCAGCAGGATTTTCAGGGATACAAGCAGAGAGTGTGCATTGAGACATTTCATATAATAATCAATGTTATCCATGGCTTCCTCTGCCTGTGCGGTAAGCTCCGGGCATTTCTCCTGAACATAACGGTAAAGGATTCCTGTAATCCTGCCCGCATACTGTTTCACATCCAGGTAAGTCCAGTTTCCATCATCACACTGTCTGAAATTACAGGTCTTAAAGATCAGCTTCTCTGCCTCTGCCTTCTGTCCCGTTGTCAACAGATGGTACAACTCCGTCTCCATATGTGCAGGTGCTGATTTCCCAACCATCTGCGTTTCGCTGTTTCTTGGCAGCTCTCCGGTTTTCTCTTCCGGACAGGAAAGGATACTGTGTTCCCTGTTAAACGGACGGGTAATCAGTGTTGAGATCAGTTCTCTGTAAACTGTACCGATATCATCCAGTGAACTTGTCTGCTCATGGAGCACAACAGAAACAGGGCCGTATTCTTCCAGCGGAAACTCCTTCAGAATATTTTCCGCCAGTGCTCTGAATTCCTTTGCATCAGCAGTCTTTACAATAAGAAATTCACTCATCTTATTGCTGTTGTTAAAAATAATCGCATTCTCCTCCAGACCGGTCAATTCTCTCAATCTGGACTTGATATTCCAGGACATCTGCAGATTATCATGTTCAAACTGCTCCGCAATCTCTGTAATATTGTAAAATTTAACCATCAGTGTGGCTACTTCCGAAAATGTATTCGTGCTAGATACATGAGTCTGGGATGCTGACTGCCCGTACAGTTTTCCGGAAAGCAGTGCCGAGTATTCACTGTCTTCCAGAAATGATGACAGCTTATGTTTCTGAAGCTTGCTGGTCTCATCCTGCTTTTTTGTATTCTCCCGCTCTTCCAGAAGTCCCAGTGCCTTGGTAAGCACCTTTACCATCTCTTCTTTTCCCACAGGCTTCAGAAGATAATCCAGACCGCCGGAAACAAATACACCCTTTACCTTATCAAAGTCATCATAGCCACTGATGGCAATGGTAATGATTTCAGGGTATTCATTCTGCAAACGCTGCAGTAATTCCAGACCGCTCAGAAATGGCATATTAATATCTGTGAGAATAATATCCGGTTTTTCTTCGGCAATCCTCTCTATAACCTCTTCCCCGTCACATGCAGGCTCCAGAAATTCCAGGGAATACTCCTCCCATGGTATCAGGTTCCGGATATTTTCCCTGCTCCAGAATTCATCATCTGCAGCAAGAACTTTATATTTCATATTTTTCATTGTCTCTCTCCTTGCTCATTTTTGAACATTTTCGTAACTATTCAGTAGTCTACTATCCCGCGAGGTGTTTTGGCACGTAAGTACCAAAATCCCGAGACATACAAGCCAAAATGCCATCACCGCAGGTGATTTTTAATGCATTTGGGCTCGTAACTGTGAAGGTACTGAACAGTTACACATTTTCCATATCACCGGAATTCTCCGTAGAAACAGCCGGGACTGTGATCGTCACAGTTGTCCCCTCGCCTGCTGTACTTTCAATATGCAGTCCGTATTTCTCTCCGAAAAGCCTCTTCAGACGCGCATTAACATTCAGGATTCCAATGGAAATGCCGGATTCCACACGTTTCATATCATTCTGATCCAGCAGACGGTTCATAGATTCCGCATCCATTCCCGCACCATTATCCTGAATTGTGATCACCAGATTCTCATTCACATGTTCTGAACGGATCAGAAGCTTTTTGTCCTTACGGCGGACGTTTCTGAGACCATGTGTAAGTGCATTCTCCACAACCGGCTGGATACAGATACGCGGCATCTGATCTGCCAGTGTATCGCTGTCAATCTGATAATCGTAAGCTATCGTTGAGCCATTTCTCACATCCATAACATAGAGATAATTTCTCACATGCGCCATCTCATTCTGCACAGTGGAAAGCTCATCTGTCATATTCAGACTGTAGCGGAAAATTGCAGACAGTGAATGACACATACCGCTTACCATCGGACAGTTCTGAGCATTGGCAATCCCGCTCATGGTATCCAGTGTATTATAGAGGAAATGGGGATTGATCTGCGCCTGCAGCATTTTGTATTCCGTCCGCTCTACCAACATTTTATGCTGCAGTTCTTCCTGCGCCATGACCTGCATACGGTCAAGCATTTCATTAAATTCCGTACCCAGCGTAGTCAGCTCCTGGGACCATCCTACGGGCTGCACCCGAAGCTGGGTTTCTCCGTCCTTGATCCGCGTGATAGTGCTGCTCATCTCTTCTACAGGCTTTGTCATCCACTGAGACACAAACAATACGATCACCATAATTGCAAGGATCATGGCTCCCATTATAATAAGAAGTGTTCGGATCAGTGTCTTCTGCGTTGCAGTGAGAAGAGACTGTGAGACAAGCACAAATGCCTCCAGATTATAATTCTCCTGAGACACCTGGATCAGATAATTCCCATCATACTCCTGTTCCAGTTCACCGGATTTATAATGACTTTGTACAACCTTTGCAAGCTGTTTCTGGATTCTGCACTGACTCTCTGAAGCCTCCCCGGTCATTGCGATCACCCGGTCATTTAATGGCTGCAGCCACAGACATACCTGCTCTACATCTACATATTTAGCCATAATAGAAGTAAGTGCCGCACTGTTAATATCACAGACCAGATACCCCAGGGCATTCCTGTCTGCATCATAATTATGCAGTTTCAGCACAAATCGCACAATATCTTTCTTTGCGGCAGAATTGTGATATCCGGAAATCATCAGATCTGTACGTTTTCCATGCACATAATCATAAACCCGTTCTGAATTATCATCATACTCTGCCTTGTAAATATCTTTGGGATATGTAACTGAATTGTAGCGGTAGCTGCTGATCAGATGATCCTTTGTATCATAAAGATACATGGCAAGAAGCTGATCCTCCTTTGTAAAACGCTTCCTTGCAAAATACCAGCTTCTCCAGTAATAATCCTTCATGTCTGTATCTTTTTCCGCAGCTTCACGCATAGCTGCGATAAGATCCTGCTCACTGTAGATCGTAAGCATTTCCCCTCGTATTGTGTGGATAAAATTAGACAGATCTGTCTGCATTTTATTCAGAGAAATCTCATGATCTGAAATGCTCTCTGCCCGAATCTGTCTGCGCAGAGACTGATGAAACAGAAATGTCTGCAGAAGAAGCGCGAACACTACACTTGCAATGCACAGAACAAGCAGTGCCCTCCGCATTGTCCACCTTTTTTTCATTATTCCTTCCCCCTCATGTCAAGCGGATAAAAATCATCCGCTTTGTTATGCGGCTCTACATCGAATAACTGCTCCGCAGTTTATTCGGTTAGATACCTGATAATTCTGTAGCAATTCCTGTAAATTTCACATTCTGATAAACAGATACAAAATGCATTATCTACAAAAAATCACCATATATCCTTATCATAATTATACATTATCACAATTATAATACAGGAATTTTGCATTGAAAAGCAAAACAGGAAACTTCCATCAAAAAAACAGCAGTAAAGTGTATGTCAATCCAATCCACCTTACTGCTGCCTGTTTTTCCTGATAACATTTAACTCAATATTTGTCAAACAGATATTCACAATCCGCTTCGCTGGCTGCTCATAATTTTATGTTCAGTAACACCTTTTACGGCATATTTACTTTTCAATATGTACTGCACCTACTGCGCGGATATTCATTGGATATACGTTCTCTTTTCCTGCAAATTCAGAAATATAGGAAACATAGTTCTCTGTTTCTTCTTCCGGCACTACGCACATGATAACACCGGCAAATCCGCCTCCATGGATACGACAGATACCTTTGCCCAGTTTCTCAAGGAAGAGATCTGTAAGAGCAAGCGCAACAGAAATCTTCTGCTCTGTATATGCTTTGATCGGATAGCAGTTCTGAAGTAATTCCCAGGAAGATTCTCCTGATTCACTGAGTAGCTTCAGTACAGTCTCACCATCTTTCTCTTCAACTGCTTTTGCAGCTCTCTCTACACGTTCGTTCTCTTTGAAGAAATGAATCGCTCTTAAGATTGCTCTGTCATTATCGATCTTATCCATATTTGCAAGCACTTTGTCAAGAGTTGTCTCACAGAGAAGCTCTGCTCCTGCTGCCTTGGCTGCTTCTTTCATTTCCATAGGGATCTCAGAGTATTCTTCACTTAAATCAGCATGACCTTTTCCTGTATTAACGATTACAAGATGATGATCATAATCATGGAAAGAGAAGTTTACTTTCTCATATTTAGGATTCTCTCTGTCTGAGAAGTCCAGAAGGATCGGTCCGCCAACTGCACATGCAAGCTGATCCATTAATCCGGAAGCCTTCAGCCAGTAAACATTCTCAGCATACTGTCCTGCTTTTGCATAGTTGATGTATGTCATTGCACCATCATTAAAGAAATAATTGATGATGGAACATACCAGCATTTCGAAAGATGCAGAAGAGCTTACACCTGCTGCGCGGATTACATTTGTGGTCACATAAGCATCAAAACCCGCTACTTTAAAACCGAATTTCTGAATAGCTTCCACCATACCTGCTACCAGAGATACGGTTCCCTGAGCCTTCGGTACGCTGGCAAGATCATTGATGTCTACGACAACTTCCTTATCATATCCTTCACTTGTGATACGGATAACACTGCTGTTGTTCGGGTAAGCTGCACCGATGGTATCCATGTCAATACTGCCTGCGATTACGCGACCGCCATTATGATCTGTATGGTTTCCGATGATCTCTGTTCTTCCCGGTGCTGTAAAAAATTCTGCTATATCATGATGGTAAATTTCTGCGAAATGATCAGCTACAGCCTGAAAACGTGCTGCTGATTTCTCTGCTTCGCCGTAAATACGTGTCAATTCATTTTTATTTGGAATATTCATTGTAAAAATCCTCCGTTCATTTTTCCGGTCTGACCGCTGATACATAGTTTTATGAGTACTATGTACTGACAATTTTCACGGTTTACAGTGGCAGTGCAGGTGTGAAAACCAGCGGCAGACGGGAATATGTGTATGAAAGTTTGGGAGCAGCCTTATCAGCTACACTCTTGAATTAAAGTATACCCTGCTGTGTCATAAAATTCCTTGATAATCTAAGGGGAAAATAGTAAAATCTTGCGTTTATATCTATATAAGTGTACAATATATTATATAAGTCATCAACAGCAATTTCGCATAACGGTCTTTCTCTGATGCAGCAGGTTGTCTGCAATATTTTCCGGAATTGCTATAAGATAGGATAATTAAAGATCATCATATATTCTCAATGGAGGGAATTAACAGTTAAATATAAATTATAAAATCATATAAGTATATGTTGAGTTTTATAAGATATTAGAGTAGAATATTATCGAAAGGAGTTGATACTTTGAGTAAATATTATTCTATACATGAATTTTCAAAAATTATAGGCGTATCTGC
>NZ_JAJCGT010000022.1:0-55841 GCF_020553185.1 Blautia sp. MSK18_10
ATAAAACTGCGCCACAGCCTTGGCAGGCCATCGCGCAGCGATTTTGTTCAATCGGAATTTGTAAAGGAGGACAAGTTAATGATAAAAAAAATAGCCATTGTACCCTATGTAACTAATGGGAGAAATTCACAGGTTGGACATGATGGACATTTTAATATTTTTAAAAAAAAGAGAAGTACTGTATTAAAAGAAAATTTACAGTCTGTAATTAAAGCAAAAAATTGGGAAGCGGAAGTAATTGTTGATGTCAATCATGGAGATTTACAATCGCTGAAACGAGAAGGAGTAAACTTGTTTTTAATTCCAGAAGATGTTGCTAGGTATATAGACTACAGCAGTGTTAGTAAGGATGAGTGTTTTAAATTAACACATGATGAATATGAAAGCGGAAATATAGATAGAGTAGTGAAATACATAGAAGAAAATTGAAACATAATCTCTTAGAGGAGCTTATCAAATTCCAGTTTATAGAATAAAATTGAAGCTGGTTATAATAAAAGAAGCTGTAAAAATTCACGTTGAATTTTACAGCTTTTTGTGTATAATAGAAGTAGAAGAAACAATTTGAAATCAAAGGAAGGAGCTGAAAGAATATGGCAAATATTTTACCAGTATCTGATTTGAGAAATTATAACGAAGTCCTGAAGAACTGTCACAAAGGAGAACCAGTATATCTGACCAAGAATGGCAGAGGACGTTTCGTTGTCATGGATATTGAAGATTATGAGCGTGACCGGGCAGAGAAAAAGCTTCTGATGAAGCTGCAGGAAGCCGAAGAAGCAGTGAAAGACGGAGAAGGCTGGCTGGATTTGGATGAATTAAAAGCACTTGTGGGGGAATAAGATGTTAAAATTGCGGATCAATCCGATTGTTGCAAAGGATTTGAAAAATATCCGAGATTACATTGCTGAGGATAATGAAGAATATGCTGCAAAGACGATAAAAGAGATTTATGGTAAATTTGAAAATCTTCAGATGTTTCCGGGAATGGGGTCGGATTTATCCAAACGGGTCAGCTTTCGGACAGATTATAAATATGCGATATGGGAAGATTATGTAATTATCTACAAGATTGGTAATGAATATGTAGAGATTTATCGTGTAGTTAACCGATATCAGGATATTACGAGAATCTTTGATTGATAACAGAGATGTGATAACAATTTGATAACACTGTTCAGTACAGCCTATGGATTTAGGACAGTTGAACACATATAAAACCAAATAGAACCATAATACCAATACTAAAAAATATAGTGACAAGATTTTATTTGCGAGTTTGAGTAGCGGACTAAATTGCGAAAAAGCCCATAAATAAAGGTTTTGCGGGCTGTCTGGATGTTCCGGTGGAGTGCAAATGGAGTTAAAAAATCTTTTTTTTCTTTGTTTTCTTTCCGGAGTTATCTGAGATTTTCGCAAAAGTAACTATGCTCAGAAAATATAATTAGTGTGAATATGAAGAACAGTTTGTTTTGATGGAAATATTTTCCGTCAGGGCAGACTGTTTTTTTATACCCTTTTTCAATGATATTAACTCCATGGTTCAGCGATAACACATATGGAAACTGTAAAATTAAAATAATTTGCTAAATTTCGGAAAATGATGTCCGATTTTACATCTGCCAGTACAGAGTATATGAAGAGATAAATATTCAAAATATAGGAGGTACTGATTATGCAGAACAAATTATTTTTAAAGGCAGCCGATATATGTGAACTTCTGGAGGTAAAACAGACATCGGCTTATGAGATCATTGGCAATCTGAATAAGGAGCTGGAAGAACAGGGATATTTGACGCTTAGAGGAAAAGTTCCGACAAAGTATTTTGTGAAGCGTTTCTACGGAGTAGAAGATACTTGTGAGATTCCACAGGAAGAGGGAAAGGCTTTTTTTAAGCGGTAGAAGTGGATTAGATTATAATGATAGTAAAACAGCATGGCGGCGTCCTCCCGTGGGCCGCCATGCCTTTAACTGCTGGGAATGACAGAAAGAAAGCAGCGGCCTTGATTTCCCAAAACCGCCACCAGTGAATATAAATTAAGCGTGAAAATGGGTCTGCCCAGCAGCGGTTTTTTTCTTTTCTGCCGCTGGGCAGATGTTTTTTCTTTAGATACATGATAAGAGGAATTTTTGAAGATTCCATAAAGATTTGAAAAATGGACGGACATAAAAGACGTCCATTACACTATCGGAAAATCAGCAAGGAAGTTTCATAGTAACCTTTGCGCCGCCGGTTTCTTTTGAATTTTCTAAAATAAGCTGACCATTATGTTGTTCCATAATCGAATTTGTAATATATAGACCCATACCAAAGTGTAACTTTGAATTGCGGCTTTGATCGCCCATATAGAACCGTTCCTGTGCGTGGCATAATGCCTCTTTAGAAAACCCCGTTCCCTCGTCTGTGACTGAAATTTCCACGAAACCGTTGTTACTCTGAACATCCACATAAAGCGTTCCGCCTTGCGGGGAGTAGTCCAGCCCATTACTGATAACATTCATAATAGCACGTTCTATCAGCACCCTATCAAATTTCAGCATTTGAGGGAGTGAAACAGTATTCATTTGCAGCCGGATTTCTTTTGTCCGGCATAGTGATTCCATATAACCGAACAAGTGCTGCATGAACGCTGGCAAGTCTATACTTTCAATATGGAGCTGATAACCAACCGCCGCCCGTGATATGTCAATCAGGGTTTGAATATATGACTGCATCTGGCCGGAGCTTTCCACGACGTAACCAGCGTATAATCGTTGCTCATCATCAAGATTTGTTTCTGTGAGTAAATCAGCATTTCCTTGAATAACCGTCAGAGGCGTTTTCAAATCATGGGCAAGCGCGGCGATTTGCTCTTTCTGTGTCTGTTCGGTTTTCCATTGCCGTTCTAACGAAATTTTCAGATTATCTTTCATATCTGAAAAAGATGCAAGGACATCTTCAAACTCTTTGATTTTGGCGTGTCCTACTTCAAAATCAAGGTTTTGCTTTGAAACCTCCGCAGTTGCTTCAAAAAGCGGGGTCAGTTGTGTACGCAGGTTCTTAGCAAATCTGGCGGTCAGTATGATAATGACCAGCAGCGAATTTACAGCCATCAGGATAAACGCAAGCGTGTCAGGAGATGGAAAATATTCCGGTAGCCATGACACTGTAAATTGAGAACCAATATAATACCTTAAAACGCAAAATTCGTTTTCCCGGACAACAAGTGCAAACTGCCTCCCCGTAGCATATTCAATATATTCTCCCTTTGCGTACAGCAGGGCAATTTCTTTTTCATCATCGTCCATATTGCTGTAAAGCTCATTAAAGTTCTTGTCCAGAATTAAGTAGCCGCATCCCTGTGGAATCACAACCTTTGTAATATCCGGGGCAATCGTCAGCGTTGGAATGATCTCTTTTACCTGCAATTCACTTAGATTTGCTCTTGTAGCTAATCCAGCATTTACAGCAAGTCCCTCCAAACCAAAAGGGACAATAATTGCCGCTACCAGCATGACAATGAGGGAGATAGCAAACTGGCGAAACAATATTTTCAATGTAGGTTTCTTTTTCACTCCCATTTATATCCTATCCCCCATACGGTGCTGATCGGACTTATTTTGAAATGCTCCAATTTCGCACGAATATTTTTTATATGCGTTGAGATCGTAGAGTTATCGCCTATTCCATCAAACCCGAAAACGGCTTCATAGATTTGTTCTTTTGCAAAAACCTGTCCCCGGTTTTTCGCAAGGTATTCACAGATTGAATACTCGCTTTTGGTAAGGGGAACCGGCTGTTCTGAAACATACAGTACCTTTGCGGAAAGGTCAAATCTTATATCAGGCTCAAATGAAAGTGTGCTGTGATGCTCCCTTTTTTCTCTGCGTAAATGTGCCGCGACACGGGCGCGAAGCTCCTGAATACGAAAAGGTTTCGTAATATAATCATCCGCACCGATGCCCAATCCAAACAATATATCTTCCTCTAATGTCTTTGCGGTCAGAAAGAGAATCGGGCAGTCTACCATATTCCTGATCTGTTTGCAAAACTCAAACCCGTCTGTGCCAGGCATCATCACATCCAAAAGAATGAGGTCATAGAAATGCAGCTTTTTGATGTCTACATCATCCGCATTTTGACAGACTGTTATCAAATATCCATCTTTCCCCAAACTGTTCTTAATCAATTCCAAGATAGAAACTTCATCGTCAACTACAAGTAAGTGGGTCAAAAAATCACCTCCCGCCCCATTATACCACATTGTCGAGGTTACTCATCATTATTTTTAATGTCAGCTTTCCGATATTCATTGTTGATATTTACAGCTACGGCATTGCTTATATCCACATCCACAATACTGTAAACGTAGCCGAAACTGAAATCTTCCCCCGCCACATTTTTGAAGCGTTTCGATACCTGCCCGATTTCTTCTTGCAGTTCTGACATTTCAAGACATTCATCCGTTATGGTATATGTCAGGCCGTTATATGAAATTTCATCATAGTTTGCGGCGTTCAGCTCATAATACGGCAGAGATTCATTTAACGCCTTATTTTTATCGGCGGTATCGCGGAGCGCACCGCAGGCCGATAAGCATATAAGACTTACAAGCACAATTACCACGGCAAACAGGCACTTTTTATTCACTGTTTTTACCTCCCTCCCAACCATGAAACCAAACCAAACTGGCAATCAGCAGACAAACAGTGCAGCATACAGAAATAATCATACCGCTGAAAAAATCAGTTTTTACCTGTGCATACAGTTGGGGGCTATCCCATGCAAGCACAGTGTAATCCATAGCACGAACGCCCCAGGCCCAGGGAATATATTTCCATGTAGCGTCACCAAGCCCTGTTATCATAAGGGCAGCTATTAAACTCCCTGCAATTCCCAATCCCATAGATGCACCTTTTCCGAAGCTCATTCCCACAAACAAATGAATCAGGTAAATGGGAAGCATGGTAATCAACAATAGAATCCCTGCTTTCAGGTAAAGGCTTGCCGGAGCATCCCTATATAGTGCAGCGAATGTTCCTAACGCTAAAAATGTTGCGCCAAAAGCACAGATCATCAGAAAACCAAGTTTACCAATATACGTTGCCATGCGAGATGGGATTGTTCCCAACAAAAGCTGATAATGCCCGGCCTGATTTTCGATCTGAACAACCAGGCCCACAATAATGCCGATCAGAAACGGGAACGCAACGGCCAGCACTTCCAGATAGGCACTGATTTTGGTTGCCAGTTCCCATCTGGATATATGATAGTAACCCGCAAAAATCGCCGCACATATAATCGGAATCATGCTGTGCATATAGAGCAAAATGCTATGTTTACACTTCTGATATTCTGCTTTCCAGCAGCGAACCACAGATACCATAGTTACCCCACCTCCTTTTTCTCAAACCATCTTGCAGTTAAAAATGACAGCGCCGCAAACCAGGCCAGCGAAATGACCAATACAAGTATAATCATCCAAAATGCCATTGCCGTACTCTGATCTGCAACCGGCTCACCATTAGGCAAAATACCTAACACGGAAATCATAAGATGCGGCACCCAGCTATACGGGCAGATCATCCACAAAGAGGTTGTAGCCGTGAAAATCCCTAAAACGCTTCCAAGTCCGGCATTAAGAATAACCGTGACAAAGATACCAACTTTTTTTGATAACCATAAGCACAGCGGAACTTCCCATAGGCTTGCAATGACAATACAAGCTGTTCCGGCCGCAGCCTGCCAAATTCCGATTGTCAGGGGAATTTCGTTGATAACTAATATTGCAAAACCGCCCAACAGATTTAGCGCCAGGAAAATGAAATTCCCCACACAGGAGTAAATACCAGCCACTCCAATTTTTGCTTTCCAGACTTTGTTCTGCGAAACAGGCAATGAAGCAACGGCACGATATTTTAGTTTGCCATTATCCCGCTGTTCAATCAAGGCACAGGTGAGCGTAAGGAATCCAGGATAAAGCAGTATATACCACCAATTATAAGAATTGAGCTGGAACCAAAGAGGGGCAAAAAAGTTCATAAGCGCAGTTACAAACGGGGCCAGAACGATCAGCGTTTTTGTGAAAGTTCTCTTATGCTTTAGGTTCTCTGCCTGAATATATGCCATCTCCATTTAATATCCCTCCTTACCATTTCTGCGAATAACATCCATAAAGAGTTGTTCCAAATCTTCACCGGCGCGAAGCTCTCCCTCATATCCAAGGACGCCGCCAGCAATGATACCCACATGATCTGCAATCTGCTGGACTTCTGACAGAATATGGCTGGACAAAATAACTGTAATCCCTTTGCAGGGAAAAGAGCGAATTAACTCTCGAAGTTCCTCAATCCCTAAAGGGTCAAGGCCGTTAGTCGGTTCATCCAGAATCAAAAGCTGGGGACTGTTCAGCAATGCAATAGCAATACCAAGCCGCTGCTTCATACCAAGAGAAAACTGCCCGGCCCGTTTCTTGCCGGTATTCGTGAGCTGGACAATTTGCAATACCTCGTTAATTCGTGCATCGTCCAGGCCGAGCAATGTAGTTCTGACTTTGAGATTTTCGTATGCAGTCAGATTTTCGTAAAGCGGGGGCATCTCAATCAAAGCACCGATATGCTCCAGATCATTCCGCTTCCACGGGTGGCCGTCAAACTCGATGCTTCCCGATGTGGGGCGCAAAATGCCGGTGAGCATTTTTAAGATCGTGGATTTGCCAGCCCCATTCGGCCCCAGCAGACCATAAACCGAGTTGCGCCGGATGTTCAGTGACACATTGTTTACCGCCATTTGCCCCTTGAAATTTTTGCAGAGGTCAGTCGTTTTCAAAATCATATCCATATAATCAAGTCCTTTCTTTGATTTTACGGATAGCATACCGGGCAATTTTGAAGATTTCATAAAGATTCCCGAAAACAGAATATGAACAATACACCGTAACCGTGGAGCATATCGCAACAAAGCACCAACCTACGCATTTAGGGCCTTAAAAAGCCCTATATTTCAAGGTTTTTCCCGCATAGTCGGCGGGGTATGTGAGTGTTTTATCCTATCCCCGCCATAGTGCCGCTCTAAATGCGTAGAATTTACCAGCAGAAAATCGCCGGTTTCTCTGGCTCCATACTCCCAGATATGGTATCATGGAAAAAATCAATCTGACGGGGGTATCAGGATGGACGGACAAGAAAAGCTGCTGGACTATGAAACAATCAAAGCCGCCGTTGCCGGTGAGAAGTGGGCCACAGAAAAGGTGCTGGCCCACTATGCGGACTACATCGACGAGCTTTCCACGGTGGAGATCAGGCAGCCGGGCGGCAAAGTGAAAAAAGTCATTGACGAGGATATGCGGCAGCACATTTCCTTAAAGCTGCTGGAAGCGTTGCCGAGCTTCCCGCTGGAACAAGAATAACGATCAAGAGGGCTGCACCCTCTTACGCCGCTTTGCGGCTATCACCTGCACACCCCCGAAACAGATACACCCGCTGCGCGTCTGTACCTGTTTCGGGGGCTAATAATGACTGTAACCTACGCCTTTCGGGGCTGATAACCGCCAGTTTCAAGGCTTCTCCCGCACGTTTGCAGAGGTGGGCGAATACTTTATCCTATCCTCGTCAATACTGGGTTCTAAATGCGTAGGAACAGGCAAAAAGAAAAGACGCCGGACGCAAGCGGCCACATGGCCGCCGCGCCCGGCGTCTGCTGTTATTTATTCGTTCTCGTCTGTGAAATAGAATTTCTGGCTGTCATAGTCAGAATCCGTCATACGTTTCAGCTTGGAAAGGGTCTGCTGGGCCAGCGTCCACATATCCCCGTCCATACCCGGCATGGCTGCGGTGATCTTGCCTATCGTCCTGCGTCGGTCTGCGTTGTGGTACATACAGTTAAAATGTTGTTACCGGAAGCTGGCACGTTGGAACGGGCAGCGACTTACCGGGACAAAAAAATCAAACCGCTGTTTCTTCAGATAAAAAATAAGGTTGGGGCAATGGCTGCACAGGTTAAAGAACTTACAAAAGAGGTGGAAAATTGGAAGAGCAAATATCAAAAGCTGAAACAAAAATATAACGGTATTCAGAAGGAGTTGGATGATATGCGTAAAGAAAATCATAAATTATCAGAAGAAAAGAATATAATGCAAGGCGTTTCTGATAGGTATGATCGTGTTGTGCGTGTTCTGGGAATAGAGACGGTAGATGCGGCAGTACAGCAGGATATTCGCAATGAGAAAGCTCTGGAAGAAAAGCAGCGGATGGAACAAATGCCGAAGGGAAGTATTCATGAAAGATTAGCCTGGGGAATAAAAAAGAGTGAGATGGAGAATCAGCAGCGTAAGAAAAATAAATCAAAAAATAGAGAAATGGAGAGATAAAATCATGGAAAAACACATTTATGATGAAAAGAATGGATTAAGCTATACCCTGTGTGGAAATTATTATTTGCCGGATCTGGTATTGAATGAAGAAGAACCGACATATGGAAAATATGGAATGTTACGGAAACAGTTTTTGAAAGAACATAGACCAATACGGTATCAAAACTTGTTATTATCTGGCAAGCTGACAGCACATCTGAATCAGATTGACCAGGAAGCAACAGAGCAGGTAGAAGTGTTAATGAAACAGATGGTAGAAAAACAGGGTGTAAATGAAAACTTAAAGAGGCAGGATCAGATGAGGTGGGTTAGATTGATGAATAATGTCAAAGCCAGCGCGGAAGAAATTGTGATGAGAGAAATAATTTATGTGTAAGAATAGATGGTAAAGACATGAGATAAAAATTAATTAGAAGTTAAAAAAACAGAATGATAATTAAACAAAGGCTCAATTGTAAACATGAACTAGTAACGATATAATTATAGCGAGAACAGGAGGTGAGAACAATGCGTATTGGTGAACAGATAAAAAACTATAGAAAAACTGTGGGATTAACACAAGAACAGGTGGCAAATTATCTGGGAGTGTCAACTCCTGCGGTAAATAAATGGGAAAAGGGAAATACATATCCGGATATCTCATTACTTCCAGCTTTGGCACGATTATTGAAAATTGATATGAATGAATTGTTTTCGTTTCGTGAAGAATTGACCGAAAAAGAGATTGGACTATTTGTGAATGAACTTTCGGAAGTTTCATTGGACAGCTTTACAAAGGCTTTCGAGATGGCATCTCGTAAAATACAGGAGTATCCTCATTGCGACTTATTAATTTATAAGATCGCAACTGTTCTGAACGCATCTTTGACTTTGTCAGATCTTAATGACGAAGAACGAATGGAATATAATACAGCTATCATTGAGTGGCTGGAACGAACAGCAGATAGTCAGGACGAAAGAGTGAGAAATTCAAGTGTTTTTATACTTGCAACGAAATATGTCCAAATGGAGAAATATGAAGAAGCAAATGTCCTTTTGAAAAAAATTCCTGATACTGTAATTGATGCAACGATTATGAAAACAAGTGTACTAGCGCATCAGGAAGGAACAGATACTGCTGCGTTATTCTTGGAGGGAAAATTGCTACAGGCAGTTATCAATGTCCAAAGCTACTTGTATAAGTTAATAGAAATGGAAGAAGAGACAGGAAATCATGATAAAGCAGAGAAAATTGCTGAGATTACAGATCAAATGATATCACTGTTTGGACTATGGAATTACGGCAACACAGTGCCATATCTGCTGATTGCTGGATATCGAAAAAACGTAGAAAAATGTGTTCAATTAATTAAGCAATTATTAAGCGAATCACAGAAGCCTTGGAATATGACACAATCTCCTTTGTATTACAGGTATGAAGATACTGCACAGGGAAAAGCCTTTTCGGGAATTGGAAAAAATTTTGTTCGTGAATTGTATTCGGAAATTGAAAATAAGAAAGAGTATGAATTCTTGAGAGGGAATAAGGAACTCGAATCAATTTTTGAGGAACATTTAAAATAAGTTGTAAAAATATATAGAGATAGAAAAGCTGTAAAAATCTACGTTGAATTTTACAGCTTTTTGTGTATAATAAAAGTAACAGAAACAATATGAATATGGACTGCATAGTAGGTTGTGCTCATGAGCGAGAAGCGAATGCGAATGTCCGCTTTATCAAGGAAAGGAGCTGAAAAAATATGGCAAATATTTTACCAGTGTCTGATTTGAGAAATTATAATGAAGTTCTGAAGAACTGTCATAAAGGAGAACCAGTATATCTGACAAAGAATGGCAGAGGACGTTTTGTAGTTATGGATATTGAAGACTATGAGCGTGATCGTGCAGAGAAAAAGCTTCTCCTGAAGCTGCAGGAAGCTGAAGAAGCAGTGAAAGATGGCGAAGGTTGGCTGGATCTGGACGAACTGAAAGCACTTGTGGGGGAATAAGATGTTAAAATTGCGGATCAATCCGATTGTTGCAAAGGATTTGAAAAACATCCGAGATTATATTGCTGAAGATAACGAAGAATATGCAGCAAAGACCATAAAGGAAATTTACGGTAAATTTGAAAACCTTCAGATGTTTCCTGGAATGGGGTCAGATCTTTCAAAACGAGTCAGCTTTCGGACGGACTATAAATATGCGATATGGGAAGATTATGTGATTATCTACAAGATAGGAAAAGAGTATGTAGAGATTTATCGTGTGATTAATAGGTATCAGGACATTACAAGGATTTTTGAGTAAGATTTATAATACTTAAAAAGCCGGTGCATGAGGAAGCATAATTATGGATAAAGTAATAATTTGGGTTAATGAAAACAAGGAATGGTTTTTTAGCGGTATTGGAGTAACTATTGTAACATTGATATTTGCAGCAATAAGAAAAGTATTTTGTAAGAAAAAGCAAGAAAAAAAGCAGACAAGGATAGAGCAAGTTAATTATGGTACAAAAAGTACTCAAATAGGAATTCAAAATAACTATTATACGAAGGAGAAAAGCGGTGAGTGATGAAACAAAAATAATACAAAAAGCAGCACTGGGATCTGATACAACACAGATTGGGGAACAAAATAATTATTATGGTATGACAGCAGAAGAAGCGAGTAATTTAGCTATAAAATTGTTTATGGATAATTTTCCTAGACTGCAAGAAGAAGCCAAGAAGATTGCTAAAGAGCGAGCAGAAGAATTGTGTAAAAATATAGTAGATAAACTAAAAAAACAAGGGAAAACAAATTTCTCTGAATTTTCAGATCCTGATATTCAATATATTTTAAATAAGTCACATCAGGAATATGCACGATTTGGAACTCAAACATTACATGATTTGTTAAGTGATCTTATTGTTAACAGAATAAATTATGATAATGACTACTATATGAAAATCCTTTTAGATGAAGCTGTAGAAATTGTAAAATCACTATCAGAAGTTCATTTAAATTATCTTTCGCTAATATTTTTATGTAAAGAAATAAGGATGAATTCTATTAATTCTATTGATTTACTTAAAGAACATTGTGAATATATTTGCTCAAAAATGCCAATTACAAATGGGATAGAGAGCAGTGTCCCCTTTTTATATATGCTTAGATTATTAACTATTTCTTTAGGAAATGCAGACGAGGTGTATGCGAAAAGATACAATTTGGATATAGGCAAGGTTAAAGAAATACTACCATTAGCAATGAATAGTATTCCAGGGGATTATAGTTTAACCCCAGTAGGAATTATAATTGCAATTATAAATATACATAATAAAACAAATCTAAATTTAGACTTTAAAATATGGATAAAATCTGTTTAAAGAAATATTGAAAAATTGTCTTAGGAAAATGATAACATATATTTGATAACAAAATGATAACACCGTTCAGTACAGCCTATGGATTTAGGACAGTAGGACACATATAAAACCAAACAGAACCATAATACCAATACTAAAAAGTATAGTGTCAAGATTTTATTTGCGAGTTTGAATAGTTGATATTTTTTGGCACTCCTCTTTGGCACTTTTTTGATAATCTTCTTTGTAAGAATCAGAAAATCCGAGCCATACGGAGCACCCGAGAAAACATCAAAAAAGACACAAAAACATAGAGAAAAAAATTAGAAGCCTTGCATCAGAGACCATCCTGATGCAGGGCTTTTTCAGTCCTGAAAGAAGAGAAAAAAAGAAACCTTAAAGAAATCCACATCTGGAGAAAATGCAGTAAATAAGCTGTTTCCAGCCGTTCTGAGAGAAAAGTTACAAAAGAATCTTATCAAAAGTATGCCTGAAAAGAACCTGGTGTTGTATGCATCGCCGGGAGAAAAAGGCAGAAAGAAAAAAGTAAAAATAGTGCAGTATCCCGGAAGAGCAGGAAAGGGAAGTTTTTACAAGTGAGTTTGCTAAAAAAATGCAAAGTGGGTGTGCGAAGGGACGTGGAGAAAAAGGAAAAAGCCGTTTTTGGGATTCTGGTTCTGGGAAAAGATTGGCGTAAAATCAACGTTTTTCAGGCTTTTGGGGATTCCGGAATGCGGTTTTGGGAAAAGAAACGATGTGATAATCCTGATTTTGGGAGGATAATGTCAGATTTGGGAACATTTCTGGGAAAGGAAGACAGCATAATTGAATTTCAATGCAATGTGATGCTGTCCGGTCTGGAAGCCGGGGAATACAGCTCGGATTTTGTCTGTGAGAAACAGAATGGTGATTTGATGGTCAGGGAGTGTGTGGAACGAAGATTCTTAAAGAAGCCAATGACTGTGAAGTTACTGGATGCATCAAGGGAGTACTGGACAAGAATTAAAAAATTGTTGATGATGTTTTTATGAGAACACGCTTTATATATAATTTAGAGATTGAAAAAATCAATTTCAGATTGAAATAAATCGGATTTGATAATATAATGAAAAGAAATGATAAATAGTTGTAATGATACGAAAGGGATAATAATGGCAATCAGATACAACAAATTATGGAAGAAATTAATAGATGAAAATATGATGAAAGTTGACCTTAGAGATCAGGCAGGAATTACAACAAACGCACTGGCGAAACTAGGGAAGAATGAACATGTAAGTACACAAGTTTTGGAAAAAGTATGTAAAGTATTGCATTGCGAGATACAGGATATCATGGAATTTGTTCCAGACGAGGAAAGGGAAGAAAAGTAATATGGCTAAGAAGAAAACAACTGAAAAGGCATTAAACATAGATAATATTTTATTTAATTGTAGAGATTATTTGCGTGCGGCACGTAACTCCGGCTCATTCTTTGAAAAAAGAGATATGATGCTTACGCTAGTGTTCTTGAGGTTTATCGGCGAAAAGTATGAGGATGGAATTGAAAATCTAAAACAGACACTTAAAGAGCAGGGATTAGATCCGGAAGATGAGAACATTAGAGCAGCATTCTTTGATGATGCTACTTTTGCAGATGGTACATATAATTTACCACCAGAAGCAAGATGGTCGACTATTATCAGTACACCGGCACCACAGCTTAATGTTGCACTTGATACAGCTTTGCAAAGGCTTGAGGAAGAAGATCCACAGTTGAAAGGCTGTTTTGTTAAAGGAACATTTACAGCACGCAATTTAGCAGCTAATGATATAAAGAAAATTGTTGATGAAGTGAACAAAATCAGTCATAAGACATTTGGAGAGGAAAAAGACCTTATTGGTCGTGTATACGAATACTTTCTTAAGGAGTTCGCAGTAAATGCTACAAAGGAGGAAGGAGAATTTTATACACCTCATGACGTAGTTCAACTTATTGCAACGATGATTGAGCCTTATGATGGCACCTTATATGATCCTTGCTGTGGTTCAGGAGGAATGTTTATTCAGAGTGCTGAACTTGTAAAGTCAAAGCAGGGAAACTTAAATGGTATCAATATATATGGTCAGGAAAAAGAACCGGCTACATATCGCCTTGCGAAAATGAATTTGGCTTTGCGTGGAATAAGCCATAATTTAGGAGAAGAAGCAGATTCATCATTTACACATGATTTACACAAGGGGCTGCACTTTAACTATATTATGGCAAATCCACCTTTTAATCTGAAAGGCTGGTATAATGACAATTTGAAAAATGACCCTCGTTGGTCTGACTATCAAACGCCACCTGAAAGTAACGCAAATTATGCCTGGATTTTGCATATACTTTCACATTTGAAGAAAACTGATGGAGTAGCGGGATTCCTTCTTGCAAATGGTGCATTGAATGATAGCGATACATTGGAAATACGTAAGGAACTGATTCAGAATGATAAAATTGAGGCTATCGTTGTTCTGCCAAGAGAATTGTTTATTACTACAGATATTAGTGTTACTCTGTGGATTCTGAATCAGAATAAAAAAGGCGGAAAATATCATAGAAGAAATCTCCGAAACCGCGAGCACGAGATGCTCTTTATGGATTTACGCCAATGGACAGAAAATTCTGTTAAGGGTGAGAGCAAAAAGAAAGTTCGGTTGGATACAGAACAAATTGAGAAGGCAGCAGAGATTTATCACACATGGCAATGTGAGGGGATTGACGGAACAAACTATGAAATACCAGAACTTTATCGCAGTGTTGGTATAGATGAAATTGAAAATAAAGGCTGGGCTCTTACACCGAGCAAATACATTGAGTTTATTGATCATGATTTAGAAATTGATTATGAAAAAGAAATGGTTCGTATTCAATCTGAAATGAAAGAGATTATGATGCAGGAAAAGAAATCCCAGCAGATGCTGGAAGAAGCATTTAGGGGGATTGGATATGGGATTGACTAAATATAAAATCGGAGAATTGATAGAAATAGTTGATGAAAGAAACAATCTTGGTATTAGAGATTTTTTTGGAATCAATATTAATAAAGAGTTTATGCCTACTGTTGCAAATACTGAAGGTTTAGATGAAACTAAGTATAAAGTGGTTAGAAAGAATCGTTTTGTTTATAGCGGGATGCAAACAGGTCGAGATGAATGCATTAGAGTAAGTATGTACAACAAAGATGTTCCGATATTGGTATCTCCTGCATATACAACGTTTGAAGTTGTTGCGACAGATATCGTTAATCCGTTGTATTTCTTTATGAAATTTCTTTCTAAGGAAAAGGATAGATATGGTGCTTTTTGTAGTGATGGAAGTATTCGTTCAAATCTGGATTGGGATGTGTTTTGTGATATTGAACTTGAACTGCCGCCACTATCAATTCAACAAAATTATGTAGATATCTATAATGCTATGCTGGAAAATCAGAAAGGCTATGAGCGTGGTTTGTATGATATAAAACTTGTTTGTGATGCGTATATTGAAGATTTGAGGCGAGAGATGCCTTGTGAAGCAATTGGTTTCTATATAGAAGAGGTCAATCAAAAAAATATTGGTAATCTCAAGTTGGATTCTGTACGAGGTATAGCCACAAGTAAAGAATTCATCAATACTAAAGCTAATATGGAGGGAGTTTCTCTAGAAAATTACAAGGTAGTAGAGCCTGGAATGATTGCTTTTATTTCTGACACTTCACGAAGAGCAGATAAAATGTCGATAGCTTTGAATCAGTCGGAAGAGAACTATTTAGTATCGTCAATATCAACTGTAATACAAACTGATAATACTAAACTACTTCCTAAATATTTGTATTTATTTTTTTGCAGAACAGAATTTGATCGTTATGCCCGTTTTCATTCGTGGGGGAGTGCAAGAGAAACATTTAGCCTTGATGATATGAAAGAAGTACGAATGCCACTTCCATCTATTGACGTTCAAAAATCCATAGTTGGTATCTATGAAGCATACACAATACGAAAAGAGATTAACGAAAAACTCAAAGCACAAATAAAAGACATCTGTCCAATTCTTATTAAAGGCTCAATAGAAGAGGCGACAAAAGCAAAGGAGGCATAGTCTATGGCAAGATTAAAAGAATACAATGGTCATTATTGTGAATCAGAATATGAATATGCCTTCATTGGCTTTTTGGAAGCGGAAGGTTGGAAGTATTCTTCTGGTAATAATATCCGTCGTATTACAAAAAGAGATGTACTGATTGCTGATGATTTCAAGAAGTTTATAGCAGACACCAACCCGGATTTGACAGAAGACGAGGTGACACAGATATATGATAATGTTCGTCTTGTAGGTGCGGAAAGTGATTTTGCTACTTTGCATAAAGTATATGGCTGGATGGTAAATGGTGTTCAGTTTACGACGCAGGATGGATTGCCAAGAATGATACCACTTATTGATTTTGATAATTGGGATAAGAATATTTTCCGTGTAGTGAATCAGTTTACAGTAGAATATACAAATAATGGTCAAAAAGAAAATCGCAGACCGGATGTGCTTCTGTTTGTAAATGGTATGCCCTTGTGTGTCGTTGAACTTAAAAATCCCGTTGATGCCAATGCGACTATTTATGATGCTTGGGAACAAATTAATATTCGATACTGGAGAGATATTCCACACCTTTTACATTATTGCCCTTTGGCTTGCATTTCAGATGGTGTGAAAACAAGATTAGGTACAGTACGTACACCTTACGAGCATTTTTATGCTTGGCGTAGAGTAAACGAAGGAGATGTTGTATCCACTCTTCCTTTTGCAGAAACAGAAACTATGATAAAGGGTGTTTATACACCAGAGCGGTTCGTGGAGATTTTTAGGGACTATATCTATTTCCAAGATAGTATTTACGACAGTGATGAAGTAGAAATCGTATGCCGATATCCTCAGTTCTTTGCAGCAAAACTTTTAAAACAAAGTATTGTAAATTCTGTTGTTACGAGGAGTGGTAAAGGTGGTACATATTTTGGAGCAACTGGATGTGGAAAAACATATACGATGGCTTTTCTCGCACGTCAGCTTGCACTTCGTTGTACTGATATTCCGGAAATCGGTTCACCAACAATTATATTAATTGTTGACAGAGATGAACTGCAAAAACAAGGTTCAAAGCTTTTTACAAAGAGTAAAGAGTTTCTTAATCTGGGAGAAGTATCTGTTGTAAAAAACAGAACACAATTAAGGCAGGAACTTGGTGCAAGACAAAGTGGTGGTTTTTATATTTGTACCATTCAGAAATTCTGCGATAGGGAAGATGACAAAATCGGACTTATCAATGATAGGCAGAATATTATATGTTTTTCAGACGAGGCTCACAGAACACAGCTTGAACATTCTAAGAAAATTCAGTTTAGTAAAGATGCCGATGAAAATATGAAAGCTATGGTTTCAAAACCATATGCAAAAGTATTGAAGGAAGCATTTCCACATGCTACTTTCGTTGGTTTTACCGGAACGCCTATTGCGGAAACTTATCAGACCTTTGGTGATGAAATTGACCGATATACAATGGATCAGGCAGTTGCAGATGGGCTTACTGTTTCCATTAAGTATCATCCGCGTATTGCAAAGGTATTGCTTGATAATAAAAAAGTAAAAGAAATTGAGAATTATTATAAAAAATGTGCAGATGATGGTGCAATATATGAGGATATCGAAGCAAGTAAGAAAGCAATGAGCTCCATGGAAATAATTCTTGGTGAGCCTTCCAGACTTGAGCGTCTTGCTACAGATATCCACAACCATTATGTTGCGTCTTGTGCAGGTGATCCGGATAGAATACAAAAAGCAATGGTTGTATGTTCTAATAGAAAGATTGCTTATGCATTATTACAGAAGTTTAAGGATAAATACTCGGAATGGTTTGAGGAAAAGAAATCACCTGATGGGGTTTCTGTAACAGAAGAGGAACTGAAAGAATTGAAACCGATGCCATTTATGGCAATGGTATCTAGTGTCGGCAGTAATGATGAAAAAGATATGTATGATTATCTTGGCGGAGTTAAAAATGATAAGCGTTCAGAAGAATTGGATGCTGCTTTTAAACAGGAAAAATCAAATTTCAGTATTGTCATTGTTGTAGATATGTGGATTACGGGCTTTGATGTTCCTTGCCTTACATATTTATATAAT
The DNA here is from genome assembly GCF_020553185.1 of Blautia sp. MSK18_10. Lineage (NCBI taxonomy): Bacteria > Bacillati > Bacillota > Clostridia > Lachnospirales > Lachnospiraceae > Blautia > Blautia sp. MSK18_10. Next base: position 17,851 of record NZ_JAJCGT010000022.1, read on the forward strand.
GATAAACCTCTCAAAAAGCATTTGCTGATACAGACAATAAGCCGTGTAAACAGAAAATATCCGGGGAAAGAATATGGTATGGTTATCGACTATATTGGTATTCGCGACAACATGCGTGAAGCCATGAAGGTATATGGAGGAGATACATCTGTTGCACCGACATCCGATGATGTTGAGCAGGCTACATCAGTGTTTAGAGAAGAACTAGAAGTGTTGAAAAACATGTTCACAGGTTATGATTTATCACCATTTTTAAATTCGGAATGTGATCCGATAGAACGATACAGACTCCTTGCAAAAGCAGCGGAATATGTATTTGTATCAACAGAAGAATTACAGTTGGAAGGAAATAAAGGTGTTCAGAAAGTATCTTTCAAAACCTACTTTTTAAAGACAGTAAAACGAATGAGGGCAGCTTTTGATATTTGTCAGCCTTCCGGTTATCTTGGGGAAGAAGAATCTGCACTTGCACAATGCTTTATGGCTATAGCAGGTTTTGTTCGTAAGATGAGCGGAACAAGTGAAGTAGACACTGATACGATGAATCGTGCAGTTTCAAAGATGGTTGAAGAAGCATTAAAATATAATCAGGTGGAAAGTGTTCTTGAAAGCGGAGAGGAAGAAGATATTTTTTCACCGGAATATTTTGAAAAATTATCTGATGTCAAAATGCCGGCAACTAAATTGGAACTTCTTGTGAAAATGCTCCGTAAACAAATTAAGGAATATGGAAAAGTTAATCAGTTAGCTGCAAAATCATATCAGGAAATGTTGGAAAAGACGATTGCAGAATATCATGAAAGACGTAAACATCTTACTGCTGAAGAAGCTGGTGAAGCACAGGAACAGGCATCAGAGGATATCATTAAGATTGCAACGGAACAGGCTTTAGCTATTCTTCGTCAGATGAACGAAAATAGGGAGAGTTTTCGAAAAATTGGCTTAACATTTGAGGAAAAAGCATTCTATGATATTTTGATTTCTTTGTGTGACCAATATAACTTTGAATATGGAACAGATAAAGAAGTGGATGGTGTTATAGTCAATGATAAATGTAAAGCTTTAGCAAAGAAAATAAAAGATATTATTGATACAAAGTCTTCGTTTGCCGACTGGCTCAATAACCAAAATGTAAGAAATGGATTGAAATTGGAAATTAAAATATGCTTGGTGAAGAATGGTTATCCGCCACAGTATAGTCCGGAAGTATTTAACAAAGTTATGGAACAGGTGGAGAATTTTGAGGAGTATTCTGGAACAGAAGGTATAGGAAATGAAGCATCTACTTCTGGGAAAATTTATGAGTATAAGCCAGAGTATAAGGTGATGATGGTTGCGGAAGATTCGTCGAAGTATGGTGATTCAAAAAATAATCAGTAGGGAGGTGCTGAATATGAAATACATGTTTTTCTATGATGAAACAGAGCATAGTAGAAAAATTAATTATGAGACTGTTACTGCGAATAATTACTGTGATAATTTTATAACTGGAATTGTAGGGTGGAATGCAGAAGAAAATGAATGTATTTCTGACAGATATCTTGCTTTTGAATCGAAGTATACTTATAGAAAAAAAGACGGAGAACTAAAAAGCCAGACTATGAAAGCAAAAGATTTTAGGCTGGGGTTTGCGTCTCTTAATAATCATACTATTGAGTTTTATGAAGACCTTGTATCATTGCTTGATGATAAAATAGTTATATATTTCTCTGTGTTCAGCAAAATAGAATATGTTATTAACCAATTATTTGTAAATTATCACAGTTCTATGTTTATTGATGTTGATTACATGAAATACTCAATAATTAAGGCTATCAATATATATCGACCACAAAAGGTGATAGAAGCAATCTATAAAGAACCACAAATATTTGTTAAAGAACTACGGTCTTTTTTAGAAGATAGGATTATTAATAATCAAGCTAATAATACTTTGAAAGAATGTGAGAATCAAGCTTTTGAAGAAGTACTTATACTGCTTGAGGACACAGAGGTACCCGAAACATTAGATTGGTCCTATTTTGCACCTTTTGATGGATTTAAGAAGTTATTGACAGAGATGAATATTTATGAATATCAGTTGATGATTGACCGAGAAGGGAAAGAATCTCATACATTGAATTCTGCAATAGATGTAGGTCTTGAAAATGTCACCGAAGAAGATTCTAAGGATTATGTTGGAATCAGAATGGCGGATATGCTTGTTGGATTAATATCTCGCTTGATGCAATCATTGAAGATATCATTAACCGGAAATTATAAAGAAGGGAAAATTAAGAGGACTCTTTTGGATTCTGGCTGGTTTGCAGTGAATCAAAGGCAACTTGATTTGTATAAGAAATTATATCTGGCAATTTGTGAGAATAATAAATATTGGTATAAAACTTTTTCTGGAATATATTCGGATGATTTAGTGTCTTTTGTAGCACTTCTTCAATTTATGAATCATTTTTCAGATGCAGATGAGATTCGTAAAAGGAATATAGAAATGCAACCAGAGTATTATAATGCCTTTGTTTGCGAGAGTTTGAACAAACGTTACGAAATAATGAGAAATAAATTGCCGATTTATCCTATATTAGAAGATGACAAAAATTATTTTTACAATCAAAGAGGTGCAATAGTTTATAAGGATATTAGTAATCAACCTATGTTGCCCTTATACAGTAGAAAGAATGAATTCTATGTTCTTTCAGTTGGATTTTCACAGAATGGAACTCCATTAGTAACAATCTCTGAAAATGATAAGCCGATATGTTATAGGTTGCCGGAGGATTATGGAGAATGGGCAATGAATGTAGTTGGAATGGCTAATATGGGTGAAAGATTATTCCCATGTAAAGTAGTGTTTTCGTTAATTGATGGAAGGTATTTGGTTGATATTTTATAACATTTAGGGAGTTCAGTAATTTATATTTATAGTATTAAAAAGTGGGTGAATAGATGGAAAAAATTTCTTCATATAATGTAGATATAGATAAAACAGCATATATGAATTGGAGAACCAGACCGCATCAACCGATTCATGATATGATGATTATTGCTGACGGATATATGAAGGCAGCGATAATGCTCGCACAGGACTGTTTGCAGGACAATATGGATAAGAAGGCTGATATTGTGGTTTTCCCAATATTGTTTTCGGCAAACCATGCAATAGAGTTGTATCTAAAATCTATAAACTGGTCTTTGAATATGTTGCTTAATGAGAAAGAGTCCTTTTGCGGAGGGCACGATATCAGGCAGATATGGCATACAGTAAAAAAACGTATGATAAGTTTTGAATCCGATAAAGACCAGAGAAAACAATTTAAGGAAATGACAAAAGAACTCGACGACTATATTTTAGAATTATATGACAAAATAGATAAAGACCATAATGCTAATGCAAAGATGAAAAATATGGATTTTTCACGGTATCCGTTTAATACAGATGACGAATATCATTTTTATATTGAGAACTATGGAAATGAGGTTGTAGATTTGGAAATGTTTGTGGAGGTATTCAAAAAAATAGGTGATAACTTAAATTGTATTGCTGGATATTATGAAGAAATGGCAACGTTTGTTTCTGATTATGATTGAGAGAAGGAGTGACACCGAATGATAGATATATATACAGAAAAAAATGATTCTAAAGACTGGATACTTCAAAACGATTTGTATTTCAATTTGAATACAGGTAATGAAGAAATGTCTCAAAATGAAATAAATCTCATTCAGCAAGTAGATGAGGCGAAGTTGACACCGGATAAGCATATTGAAACAAAATATGGTTTAGGTACAATCCGTAATTTGTCATCTGGCTGCAAGACATTACTTAATATTGTAAAGCATCCTGATAAGGTGGTGAATGTAGAAGAATGTGGTCCGAATGTGCTTAAAATAATTTTTACTATGGATAATATAAAGATTTATATGTCCAGACCATCGCTTTTTGATATCCCGGATGATGTGCAAATCAGATTCAATGATTCTGATATAGTGACCGGAGGGAAAGGATATAATGCCTGGTGGGGCAAGGAGTATGAAAGGAGAGAAGCAGATGATTTATAAGAATATTACATTTAAAGCAGATCCATTTTCATACAATCTGGAATTTGACGATAGAATAACTCTTGTTGGCGGAAATAGCGGTACCGGTAAAACAGTGCTTTATGAAATGTTAGAAGATCTACGATTAACTAACGAATACAAAGCTATAAAATTGTTTAATTACAAATCAGATAATTTCTCAGAATCGATTGAACAGTGCAGAGATAATTTTATTGTAGTCGATAATGCAGATAATTTGATTAATGATGAGGTCAGACGTTTTATTAATTTTGAGCCGTCGAATCAATATATGCTTTTCCTACGAAATTGCGACGGACTAAATGTATCTGATAAGAGCTTTAAGGTGTTGAAGTTTGACAATAATAGGATAACACTGGAAGAGGAGTTGTGATATGAAGTATTTATGGACAGAAGATACCGGCGCAGGACTTCACTTCTGGAAATTGGTTAACCAACTTTTCTTTAATGATGCACTTGTGGTCGAAAGTAAAGAAAGCAATCAGGGCTTATTGGATGCATTGGCAGAGATAGATATGAAAGAGGACGATAAGTATTATATTTCGTTTGACTATGTGGTTGATAATCAGGATATTCGTAATAAGTATCGTATGTTGAAATCAATAACAGATAAGGCAGAAGGAAAGATTATCATTCTGGATATGATTTGTTTTGAATATCTGATTCTTGCTTTTGATAAGCTGGTGACATGGACAGGCACTGGAAAGACAGATAAAATCAAGATCCGTGAAGAGGTTTTATCAGCAATTGAGGATCATAGAATCAACTTGTCAAAGATTGATGATGTGAAGACATTACAGTACTTGGCAGGTTTTAAGAGATACTCTACAGAGCGTGTGATGAAATCATTGGTGGGTGAATTTACACAAAACGAGAAGTGGTCCGTTAAGGGTTCGCTTATGGGTGAGTGCTGGTACAAGGATTGTTGTGTGTCAGAACATCCGGATAATCTGAGGTGTGGTAAGCCTGAGATTGAGGATGGGAATGAGAAGATGAGAATGCTGATACAGTCGGAGGAAGTACATCGCATATTAGAGTTCATGTAAATTGGTTATTTCTGAGTAATATTAAATTCTTTGAAATAACTATGAAGGAAAAGTGGCGGAGGCGGATTATTGAAGGAGAAGGATATATTGAAGAGGCTTGTTAAGAATGATGCCTTGTTCAGAAATATACACGTAATAACACAAAATTATGATATTATTCCAAAGGACAAAAATCACATGGGAGCTTATATTGAATTCCAAGATTTGAATGAGTTACGTGAAGATTTTTTGGAGGAACTGATAGATTCGATTGTTGACTGGATATATAGCTCCGACAAGTTTGCGGAGTTGAAACAAAAAGCAATGGATAAAGGAAAATCAGATGCTGCAGCAACTCAGGAGGTTGGTAGAAAAGCAAGGCAGAAGTTTAGAGCTGACCATAATACTGATGAATTGTTAATCCAGGGGCAATTCGGAGAATTATTATTATTTCATTTTATACAAAAATTTATGCAGGCAACACCTTTATTGAGAAAAATGAAGATAGCTACATCTTCAGAACATGAAAGATTTGGTGCGGATGCAATTCATTATAAAATTCAGGATGCAAAAAATATTATAATCCTTGGAGAAGCAAAAACATATAGTAGTAATTACAAATTTGCCACAGCATTTTCTGATGCATTAAATAGTATTGTTAATACATATAAAGAGCACAGGAGAGAGTTAAATCTTTATGTGCATGAGGACTTTTTGGATAATGAGATGAATCAGGTTGCAGAAGATTACTTGAATAATACACTTGAAAATGTTGAGGTTCATTTAGTTAGCATAATTACCTATAATGAAAATAAAAAATTGGAATTTGATACGGAGACAGGGATTAAAAATCAAATAGAGACGATAATTGCAGAAAGATATCATTTGTTTGATAATAATAAAATTGATATTGAGAATAATCCTATACTGAGGCGGATAACATATATTGTTTTTCCTGTATGGGATTTGAAAGGTTTGGTTGAAGAATTCCAAAAGATGATATGATTCAAAATGAGGTACATGATCTATGGAAGAGAAAATGAAGCAAGTTCTTTATAAATGGCTTGAAATTGATCTGGTTAATATTGCTAAAAAAATGGGACTGTCAAACAAAAGTTGTGATGTAAATTTAGAGTTACTTATGGATACAATTCGGTGTCTTGATTATGAATCTATTGTAGTTAAAAAACCATCGGTTAATTATATTATTACTGTTATCGGTTTAATGTGGGAGCATGTTGATCATACTAAATTTGATTTAAGAAAATTCGTTATTAAAATCTTATCACGTATCGGATATCCTACTTCTGCAATAATATGTGATAAAGATTTCGATAAAGAGAACGGAACTTTTTCAGGATTAGATAGTTGGATAGATGAGGTTGCTCTGACAATTAATCAAACGAAAAATGAGATTATGGTTGCTAACCAAAAATATCTTCTTACAGATTATCAAAAACAGATATGGGATAGTATGGATAACGATAAGGTATTGGGAATATCGGCACCGACATCAGCGGGGAAATCTTTTGTTATTCTTTTGAAACTTGTAGATAGGTTGATAAATGATAATATAGATATTGTATATATTGTTCCGACTTTAAGTTTATTAAATCAAGTAACTGAGGATTTTAATAGAGAATTGAAAAAAGTTGGAGTAACAGATTATTGGATTTCAAATTCATTTGATGATCAACAATTATCGAATAAAAAGAATATTTATATTATGACACAGGAAAAAGCCATAGCTGCTTTTTCTGATACAGAGAAGGCCTTTACAAAAAGATTGATACTTGTAGCAGATGAAATCCAAAATATTGAAAGAATAAGAGAGGACAAGGATCAAAGAGCTAAAATTTTATATGACACTTTAATTGAATTTAGATATAAAGATAATGTTGAACAAATTATTATATCGGGACCTAGAATAGAAGAAATTGAAAAAGTTGGTAAAAGTATTTTTGGCATTGAAACAAAAGATCATACAACGGATATTAGCCCGGTACTCAATTTAACATATAGTATAAAAAAAGTTGATAAAAAATATTACTTGAAACAGTATTGTGCATTGACGCAGGAACCATTGACTTTAGAAATTGAAAATGCAGAAATTATTGAGGGATATGGAAAAAAACAGTATACGGATAGGTATTTGTCATATCTAAACAATGTAGTAAAAGGAGTAGGTGAGAATTGTCAAAATATAGTTTTTTCACCGACTTCAGATTCCGCGAGAAAGATTGCAATGGCCTTAGGTGACACAAGCAACGGGATTGAAAGAGAACTTATTGAGTATTATGGTATGACGGTTAGAGAAAATTATTCTCTTTGTAAAACATTGGAAAAAGGGGTTGCGTATCACCATGGAAAGTTACCTATGCATGTGAGAAGAACCTTAGAAAAAGCTATAGCAGATAAAAAAATAAATACGGTTGTGTGTACGACTACCTTATTGCAAGGAGTCAATTTGCCGGCTCAGAATGTTTTTATTAGGAACCCACATCTTTATGTTAAGAAACAAAAGCAATCTTCTGAATTGACGAATTATGAGATGGCTAATTTGCGAGGTCGGGCAGGAAGATTGTTAAAAGATTATATAGGTCGAACATTTGTGATGGATGAGGATGAGTTTATAGATTCGGAAGGCTACGAGCAACTTGAATTATTTGAAGATGTTACCAAGGAACTTCCCTCAGGCTATGAACAAAAGTTTGAAGAATATAAAGATTTTATAGAGGAAGCATTAGATAATAATACGCCAGTAGATGCAACTATGAAAAAATATGGATATATTATTTCATATATAAGACAATCTGTTTTGAAGTATGGTGCTGAATCGCGTGGTCGTATGAAAAATGTTGGAATAAAGCTTACACAAAAACAGGTTGCAGCAATTATATTAAAACTCGATTCAATAGACGTTCCTAAAGAAATTTGTTATAAAAACAGGTATTGGGATCCGCTTGTATTGGATTATATTTATAATGAATATGATGGAAAACTCCCTAATACACCGATGGAGAAAGGTGCAAAAAGTAAGTTGGATAAGGCAATGCGTTTTCTTAGGGAAAATGATGTAACGGCTGAAATGTATAATAAAAATATACCTTCAACATATAGAAAGAAGACGATGCGTAGTATAATGTCTAGCTTATCATTACAGTGGGCTACTGGAAAGGCACTTTGTGAAATATTGAACAACTCAAGATATGAGGGAGATGATGGCGCGGATAATATTGATAGTACTATAGAATTGTTGCAAAATACAATCTCGTACAACTTACCATTGTTGCTAAAACCTCTTTATGATATGAAACAATCAGAGAGTCCTTTTTTGAAGTGCATGCAAGTAGGAGCTTTTGGTGTAGTAGAAAGATGCATGATTGAAATGGGAGTTCCAAGGGAATCAGCATTGTATCTGTATAAAGAGATATTTGATGAAAAAGAAATTAAAGTCAAGAATCGATTAGAGTTAGAACAGATAATAAGAGAAAAGATTCGATTAGAATATAAAAACATACCATATTGGATACAGGTGCAGTTGGATTTTTTGATTTAATTTTAGGTATGTTTTATATAAGATTAAAGGAGATGATGCAAAATGATATATGTTATAGAATCTATCATTTTTATTGCAATGACATATATATTTAATAATATACGAAATATGAAATTCTATACATGGGTATTAGAACATAATAAATATACATTTGATGTGTGGGCTCAAGCAAAAGAGAGTTTTGCTTACAATGTAACAAAGATTGTAGAGACAATGCCAACATTTTCATTTGCACCTACAAGCTGGGATTACTATCAAATGAGAAAAGAATGGTATAATACCTATAATATCGGTGAGAAATTTTTAATATGTATTGGAATGACATTATTAGCTATAAGAGGAATAGTCGGGAATGTTTTAATAGATTTAGTATTTGTTATTACATTTTTGTATGAACGTAAAGTTTTGCGGATAAATTCTATAATTAATTTGGTGAAAGAAATAGATGTTGGGGCAATTATAGAGTCTTTGGTAAGTTTTATTTCTGAAAATGGAAATGTCATATTGCTTATAGTGTTTGTTTCCTTAGCGGTATATGCAATGTATGAACGAAAAAAAATTGCAACCTATCAATTAGAGGCTATTTGGGGGAAGGATGCAACAAATGTTAAACAAGTAGCTGATCGGCAAAAAGCAATTGAAGATATATTATTTTGTCTTAGAGTCAAAATCTATAATAATTCATGTGTTATTAAACAAAATATTCGATTTATTGAGGCGAGAAAACACACCAATGATTCTTATTTGATAAGTAGATATGAAGATTACACAACGGAAATAGAGCAAATAAAAAAACTTTTAGCTGAAATATGGAATATTCCGTATGGAATAACAATCTATGCTAAACATAATCGAAAAGCATTTGTTCAGTTAAGAATTTTGGAATTACTTCTAAGCGATAATATTGGACATATAGAATTGGATGAATGCAATAAGCCAGCACTTATAAAAATAGATTTAACTCAATCAAATAGTGAATTAAAGCGGGAGTTTATGATAAAGTGGACGCATTGTATATCTCAAGTGGATGGAATAACTAGGTATTTAAAATATATGAATAAAAAGATGATGAGATATCAAAGGTTGATTACTAATGTTACAGATGTAAAAGAACTAAAAGAAATTGTAGAAAATATAAAAGACTGAGCAATAGGTGAATTATATAGAGCTTGCAATACACATGACACTAGACTATAATGTTCCTATGGCAACAGTTTGGCAACAACCATTCAGTAGGTCGAAATAATCATTGTAATTTATATAAAAATGTGCCCCATATCCGAATATATGAAAGTATAAAGCTGTAAAAATCTACGTTGAATTTTACAGCTTTTTGTGTATAATATAAGTAGTAGAAATAATACGAAATCAAAGGAAGGAGCTAAAGGAATATGGCAAATATTTTACCAGTGTCTGATTTGAGAAATTATAATGAAGTTCTGAAAAATTGTCATAAAGGAGAACCAGTATACCTAACAAAGAATGGTAGAGGACGTTTTGTAGTTATGGATATTGAAGACTATGAGCGTGATCGTGCAGAGAAAAAGCTTCTCCTGAAGCTGCAGGAAGCTGAAGAAGCAGTGAAAGATGGCGAAGGTTGGCTGAATCTGGACGAACTGAAAGCACTTGTGGGGGAATAAGATGTTAAAATTGCGGATCAATCCGGTTGTTGCAAAGGATTTGAAAAACATTCGAGATTATATTGCTGAAGATAACGAAGATTATGCAGCAAAGACCATAAAGGAAATTTATGGCAAATTTGAGAATCTCCAGATGTTTCCAGGGATGGGTGCAGATCTCTCAAAACGAGTCAGCTTTCGGACGGACTATAAATATGCGATATGGGAAGATTATGTGATTATCTACAAGGTAAGCAACGAGTATGTAGATATCTATCGTGTCATCAATCGGTATCAGGATATTACGAGAGTTTTTGATTGATAACAAATTGATAACACCGTTCAGTACAGTCTGTAGACTTTGGACAGTGGAACACATATAAAACCAGATAGAGCCATGATTCTTATACAAAAATGTATAGAGGCAAGATTTTATTTGCGAATTCGAATAAAAAACTATGAGTATTCCAAAAAGAAACCTTAAAGAAGTCCACACCCGAAGAAAAAGCAGTAAATAAGCTGTTTCCAGCCGTTCTGAGAGAAAAGTTACAAAAGAATTGAATATTACGGTTCAAATGAGACTTTTTCTCACAGTCTCGATTATTATCGCCTTTGTCCATTCCATTCTTTTTTCCATTTCTCTTGTCATAGAAAATTCAAGATCTGCAGTTTCCGAGGAACAGCCAAAACTGGAAACTAACAGTTTTTCATCTGTTTTATCTGGATTCGTAATATAGTCCAGAGTTTTCTTGTCTGTTACTTTAATGGGGAAGATCTTAAGATACGCCAAAATTCTTTCTCCATCTCTTTCAATTCCTGCGTTTCTTCAGAATACAGATCTCCGGTACTGTTTACTTTTTTCGTAATCTGATTAATATTCACACCGATCTTATGCATTTCCTCGTATTGTTTTTTTAATGGAGTAGTGTCTGTATTGACAATATAACCGTCAATTGCCATTTTACGAAGATAAGCTCCCATGTTTTTAGTCTTTGATTCAATCATCTTTCTGCGAATCAGCTTCTTTTCTTCGGGGGAAACACAAAACAAGATCTGTATATTTCTTTTTCTCTTTGCCATAGATAGATTCTCCTTTCATTGGTTGCTCAAAGTAGTGGCTTTTGTGTTTTTGATTTAGGGCAGGGTTCCCTAAATTGCTGGTTTTTTTGGAAGTGTATATACACTTCCTGTCCTTGCTATTTACCGGTGGCACAGCCGCTGGAAGAGAGTCTTTTGAAAAGAACCCTCTATAGATAAGGTATTCAGAGAAGAAAAATAGGACATCGCAGATCTGAGGTATGACGAAAGAAGGATTCTATGGTATAGTAAAATCTGAATGAGAAAAGAGGAAAAGAGGTCTTACCGATGTCACGGAAAAACCATGAAATGATAGATGGAAAATTACTGCAGACTGACAAGAAATATGCTCAGTTGAAATTAAAGCAGAAAGAGAAGATTGCAGAATGGATGTTCCAGGCAACCAGGGATTATTATATGAAAAAATACACTTTCCCAAACGACAAACATCTGGAAGAAGTGGTGGATATTGTGTATGAAAAAATTGAAGATGCAGAAATCTGGATTCCGTATGGAGAGGTATTCAAGCATTACAAATCCAAACGATCGGATATCAATAAACGTATCAGAAGATCTCTGAATGAAAAAGAAGAGAGTCGGATTGAGAAGGTTTGCTTTATGAATATGTGTATGATCCAAGATGACAAAGGAAATGTGCTGGCATTGGATAAAGTGAATGACAGCTATACAGGGACAACTTTTCCAGGTGGTCATGTGGAGCAGAACGAGATATTTCAAAAATCTATGATCCGGGAAGTTTGGGAAGAAACAGGTCTTACGATTGAAACACCGAAGCTCTGCGGTTTATATCATTGGCATAAGGGTGGAGTACATTATGTGATTACGCTGTACAGAGCTGATAGATTTATCGGAGAATTGACAAGTTCGGAGGAAGGGCAGGTGTATTGGATTCCGCTGGAAGAATTAAAAACCAAAGAATTGGCTACAGGTATGGAATACGTTTTACAGATCTTGGAGTCTGAGCAGGTGAATGAGTGTTATATGCATCTGGAAGCAGATGGATATGTTGGAGATTTATATTAAACGAAGTATCTACTTGGGATAAAATAGTTGTTGTGATGAAAATGGGAGAACAATAATGAATGAAAAATTAGAAATGGCAAAAAATTCCTTATATAATGCAAATGAAATAAAGGATATTAAAGAAAATCCGGTTGTTGAATCAGTTTTATTGGCATCTATAAAGGCAATCCCTGTTTTGGGGGATTTAATTGATTCATCAATAAATAAGTTATTAAATGATTTTCAGCAAAAGAAAGAACAGGAATTGTTAGATGTTATTTTGTAAGATGATCATTCTATAACATCGGAAATGGTAAATGATGTAGAGTTTATCATCAATTTTGCACGAGCAAAAGAGGCAGTGCAAAGGTTGGCAACGACCGATAAAGTTGAGTATTTTGGAAATCTTATACGAAATGGTTATTTGCAGGGGAAACATATAGATGGTAGTATTTTTGATGAATATATTCACATATTGAATACTATGTCGTATAGAGAAATACAATATTTAGTTGAATACAAAAAATATTGTGAAGATTCATCTAAAAGAGGTAAATCAACGAAACACATAAATGGTAGAACATATAGCAACAAATACGAATCGTTTTGCAATGAATATTCAAAGCAAATAAAGGTATCTCCAGGAGAAGTTGATTACGTGTTCTTACATATTAAACAAACGGGATTCATTGAGGAAGAATTTGAAACAGAGTCTGGAGATGTAGATGAAAATGATAATACATTTGACTCATTGGATGTTGAAAGTAAGGGATATTATATAACAAAAGAGTTTCTGGATTTTTATGAAATGGTTTTGAAAAGAAATAAAAATAATGGATAAATAAAAAGCTACTTCTGTGAGGTTGACTTGCAGAAGTAGCTTTTTTTTAGATATTGGAGGGGGTAATAAATAAAGTTAATTGAATATCCAATCATCAAAAAGGGCACAAAAAACACTGTATTTCTACGGTGCGTTCTGTCAGATATATTCTGTTTTATGATAGCAGAAAACTGGAATTCACAGTTCTTCCATCCTTCCCATCTTCAGCGCCATAACAAGAGTTCCGGCTGCCATCACAAAGACACCAATTTCAATCACATAGATGGGAAGAAGCGCCGGACCTGCCACGGCAAAGAAGTCCACGATAAAATGAATCCCATATGCAAGAACCGCTGTAAAAGCCGCTGTCCTGCATTTGCCTGCCTTTACCGCCCGGTAGATCAGCAGTGACAACCCGATATGCAGAATGATGGCACTGATTCTTTCGATTCCGCTTACAAAAAAGAGTGGTGCCGGTGTTGTCCATAGGGCCGACAGCTGTGACACGATCTGGTTTGCAGACTCAGCAGGAAGTGCCGCCAGCGTATTCTGCATGGCTCCGCTGTTGATCATCAGCATGGACACAAGATTGCTGATTCCGGAGAGTCCTCCGATTAGAATGGCCTCCACACCGCCATGCCCGATTCCATACATCAGTGCATTTGGAAAATCCAGCCATTTCTTCATCCAGAACTTCATGGCAATCAGTCTTCCGGTCTCTTCAAAAACCGCTGCAGCCAAAGCCGCGTACACATAGTAAAGCCATGGCCTGCTCTGTGCGTTCAGTCCGCAGAACTGAATGACAAGAACATGCAGCTGCTGTTCCAACAGCATGGCAAACAGCAGATAGGTTCCTGCTCCGATAAAGAACGAGGAAATCCTTGCCTTAAGCTTCACCCTTCCTGCAATGAACAAAGCAATCGGTACCCCCATCGAGAGGACAACGGAGCAGATAACTCCCGCTATCGCCAGACCTGATATTGTGTTCAATTCCATCTTTATACCTCCCTGATTCTCAAAAAATTCCTTTATTGTATTTGAACTGTCCATACAATATAAAGCCTAATCCGACAATAACTGCTGGAAGAATGATATAATCTATAATTATTTCACTCCAAAACGAAATAATAAAACCTAATACAAGAGATATTCCTATAATCAGCGTTCCTGTGCCGACTGTTTTTCCATACTTTGGTATATCTTCTTCCTTTACTTTTCGCCTGTTATAAGAGTGAATTGTGCTGATATTGCCTTTGATATTTACAATTCCCACAACAGATATGAACACTCCCAAAATCAACATTATAATATTTTCCATAATGACCTCCTAAAAATAGAATAGTTCCTCAAATTTTTTGTCCAATGCAATACAAAGAATTAGAGCCAATTTTGCAGTTGGATTAAACTGTCCTGTTTCAATAGAACTAATGGTATTTCTTGATACCCCTACCATTTCTGCAAGCTGAGCTTGAGAAAGATTTGCTTCTGTGCGAACTTCCTTTAAGTGATTTTTCAGTTGTAATTGTTCTTTCATATTCTCACCTCTAAAAGATGGCTAACAAATCCAACAAATGCCAAAATGGAAAGCACAAAAAACAGAACAGTCAAGACCAAATCGCTCTTTCTCTTCATTTTGATAAAACGAACTAACCATTGTGTTGCAATAATGCTGAAGTATATAACCCACGGACTGTAAATCATAGTATGAGCAAGCACAGAAGATAACAGCGAAAGCAAACAACACACTAAAGCACCAACTCTGCTTGCGTGACTTCCGGCTTGATATACCACTTCCATTTCAGCCAAGTCCTTATTGCGATGTTCTTTTCTGCTTGCATTTAAGATTTCGTCCTTTTTCATAAAAACACCTCCATACCAAGTTTTCTTTGCATATTTTATATCATACACATACCAGGTTTTCTTGTCAATAGAGTTCATAAAAAAGTTACAACCGATATAAGAGATAACTTTTCTACCACTTGGATTATGCGTTAGATTGGAATCTTGCTAGTGTGAAGTATTATAGAACCAAATTGAAGGAAATGAATTATCTGAAGAGGCAGGGAAGTAGCCAAAAAGGGAAATGGGTGATATTAACAAAACGAGATTAACACTTGTATCAATTCATATTAAACTATGAAATGTAAGGAGAGAAAGATGCCTAGAAAACCATCATTAGACGGCAAAGATTCTAGTCTGAGAATCAGGATGTCACCAGAGCAAAAAGAAAAGCTAGTATCTTATGCAGAGAGACATTATCAGACTATGAGTAATGTAATATTCCAGGCGTTGGACATTCTTTACGCAAGAGAAGAACAACAAAATAATAAAGAGTAAAATGGAGTTATTTTGGAGTTTATTTCTTCATTTTTTAGCACTCCTCTTTGGCACTTTTTTGATAATCCCCTTTGTAAGAATCAGAAAATCCGATCCATACGGAGCACCAGAGAAAACATCAAAAAAAGACACAGAAACATAGAGAAAAAAATTAGAAGCCTTGCATCAGGGAACGTCCTGACGCAGGGCTTTTTCAGTCCTGAAAGAAAAGGGAAGAAAAATAGTGCAGTATCCCGGAAGCGCCGGAAAAGGAAGTTTTTACAAGTGAGTTTGCTAAAAAAATGCAAAGTGGGTGTGCGAAGGGACAGGACATATAAGCTTTGTATTCTATCTGGCAAACTAGACAGACTTAAAAGTCATATTCTACCTTCGAGGGGTATGCTTTTCATCTAAAATAGAGTACGATTAATAAAAAAAGGAGGTAGATGGATGGATCTTATCAAAATTGGAAAATATATTGCAGGTAAGCGAAAGTCATTGGGGATGACACAAAAGCAACTGGCAGAAAAATTAGGTATGAGTGATAAGTCTGTTTCTAAATGGGAGCGAGGAGTTTGCCTGCCGGATGTATCTGTTTATAAAGAACTTTGTTCAATTCTTGGTATTAGCCTCAATGAGTTTTTGGCTGGAGAAGATATAGCTCAAGAGAATATGATTCAGAAGTCAGAAACAAATATTATTGAAGTGATCAGAGATAATATAGATAAACAGAAATGTCTAAAGGTTATGAAATGTATATTATTAGTCATATCTATCTGTGCGGTATCAGTAATCGGATTTACCATATACCGTCTGAAAAAACCACAGAATTATATTTCTCCTGTTGCAAAGGATAGCATAGAAATGCAGACAGCAGAACTGCTTGCTGGACCGGATGGAGCATTTGTCTATAAGTTTATCACAACGGATGAATATAAAAAACTCAGATTACATATTTATCGATACGAATCAGGAAAATTGAGTGATCAGGACAAAGTTGAAATGGGATTTGAAGATATTGGTTCGCCAAAAAGTGGTGAAATCGTAATGGTGCCTGATTTCGATAATTATGTAATTAAGTTAATTATTTCTGGAGGTGGTAGTAGGTTGTCAACAGAAATTCCTATTTTAGAAAATGTAGAAAATAGAGAATACTATGGCAGAACAGCAACTGAAATAAAAAATGTCGTAGACATTAGATACGATAAGCAGCAGCCACTTATTGCCTTTGTTTATGATAATGATGAAATGAGTGTTCCGACTTTAGACGATTTTATAAATAGCCAAACAGATTTTCTTTCAAAAAATGATTATGTGTATTATGTGGCATTTGAGTTTTGTAAGTAATAGATTTGATAATATGTTTCGGATAGAGCTGTTCCGTAATTCATTTCCGGTGACAAATGAAAAAGAAAGGAGGTAGAGTGGAGAACAGACCTTAACGATACACAGCAAAAGATTATAAAGTTGCTTTAAGATCATCAATTATCAGCGGTTAAGTTAGCTGAAAAAATCGGGATTGTCAGTCGAAATATTGAGAACAATATTAAGAAGTTAAAAGAATATGGTATTCTCATAGGACATGGTTCTCCAAAGAATGGTTACTGGGAGATTATAGATAAAGATCTACAGGAGTGAGAAGTAAATTAATCCAAGATTAGTCAAATGCTGAGAGAAATAGACCTTCGCAGACGTAATGTTTGCGGAGGTTTTTTTGATAAAAAATTAATCACGATAATAATGTGATGATATCACAGAAAACAAATGAATTTCAGGTTATAATAAAGCCACAAAAGAAAAAACAAGGAGGACTGTAAAATGTCTGCTATTAATATCAATAAAAATAATTTTCAGAATGAAATAATGGATTCCGAGAAAACCGTCCTTTTGGATTTTTGGGCGCCTTGGTGCGCTCCCTGTCGTATGGTGGTTCCTGTCATAGAGGAGATTGCAGGTGAACGCCCTGATATCAAAGTTGGAAAGATCAATGTGGATGAGCAGCCTGAACTGGCAAGTAAATTTAGTATTATGAGTATCCCAACTTTGGTGGTTATGAAGAATGGGAAGATTGTACAACAGGTTTCAGGGGCGAGACCTAAGAAAGCGATTTTAGAAATGCTTTAATGAGGAAAGGTGGAAAAATAAGATGAAGGTAATAATCGTAGGCGGTGTAGCAGGAGGAGCTACAGCCGCAGCAAGAATACGCAGACTGGATGAACACGCAGAAATTATTGTGTTTGAAAGATCCGGATACATATCCTATGCGAATTGTGGGCTTCCATATTATATTGGAGACGTGATCACAGACCCGGAAGAACTTACATTACAGACACCAGAGAGCTTTTTTAAACGCTTTCGCATTAATATGAAAATTCATCATGAAGTTATCTCCATACATCCGGATCGTAAAACTGTTTCAGTGAAAAATTTGGAGAATGGTGAGATATTTGAAGAAAACTATGATAAGCTGATCCTTTCTCCAGGTGCAAAGCCAACACAGCCGAGACTTCCTGGAGTTGGTATTGATAAACTTTTTACACTTCGTACAGTAGAAGACACTTTTCATATAAAGGAATATATAAATAAGAACCATCCAAAATCGGCTATATTGGCAGGTGGTGGCTTTATTGGTCTGGAACTGGCAGAAAATTTGAGAGAGCTTGGCATGGATGTTACAATTGTTCAACGGCCTAAGCAGCTGATGAATCCTTTTGATTCGGATATGGCATCCATGATCCATAATGAAATGAGAAAGCACGGGATAAAATTGGTACTGGGTTATACGGTAGAAGGATTTAGAGAAAAGGACAATGGAGTAGAGGTTCTATTAAAAGATAATCCGTCCCTTCAGGCTGATATGGTGGTGCTGGCAATCGGCGTTACACCAGACACAGCATTAGCAAAAGAAGCCGGTCTGGAGCTTGGCATCAAGGGAAGTATCGTAGTGAATGACAGGATGGAAACTTCTGTACCGGATATTTATGCAGCAGGTGATGCAGTTCAGGTAAAACATTATGTTACGGGTGATGATGCGCTGATTTCTTTGGCTGGTCCAGCCAATAAGCAGGGAAGGATCATTGCTGATAATATTTGTGGTGGTGATAGCCATTATTTAGGAAGTCAGGGAAGCTCCGTTATCAAAGTGTTTGATATGACAGCAGCCACTACAGGTATCAATGAAACCAATGCCAAAAAGTCAGGATTAGAGGTAGATACAGTAATTCTTTCTCCTATGAGTCATGCCGGTTACTATCCTGGTGGAAAAGTGATGACCATGAAGGTGGTTTTTGAAAAAGAGACTTATCGTTTGCTTGGCGCTCAGATTATTGGATATGAAGGAGTTGATAAACGTATTGATGTGCTGGCAACAGCAATCCATGCAGGGCTGAAGGCAACCCAGCTGAAAGATCTGGATCTCGCATATGCACCTCCTTATTCCTCTGCCAAGGATCCTGTAAATATGGCCGGATTCATGATAGACAATATAGCAAAAGGTACCTTAAAACAATGGCATTTGGAAGATATGGATAAGATTTCTAAAGATAAAAATGTGGTGTTGCTGGATGTGAGGACTGTAGGTGAATTTAACAGGGGGCATATGAAGGGATTCAACAATATTCCTGTAGATGAACTAAGGGAACGAATTAGTGAAATTGAGAAAGGAAAGCCTGTGTATCTGATATGCCAAAGTGGTCTGCGCAGTTACATTGCCAGCCGTATTCTGGAAGGAAACGGTTATGAAACATACAATTTTTCCGGTGGATTCCGCTTCTATGATACAGTGGTTAATGACCGTGCGCTGATAGAAAGGGCATATGCATGTGGTATGGATTATTAAAAAATAATCACAATATTTTTATAATTTTCTCGTAGCATAAAAAGATCCCCCATTTATTAGAATGACTTTCATAATTCTGATAAATGGAGGATTCTTTAGATATTATAGAAAAACAGTTTTATGATTTTTGTAGTGTTTCCAGTCTTTTCGAATCCAGAATTGTGATTTTGCCGCGGGAGAGTTTGACGAGTCCTTCGCCTTGAAAGTATCGAAGCATTCGAGTGATAACTTCCCTGTGGGAACCAAGATGATTAGCAATCGTCTCATGAGTGATTTTCAATTCATTTGTTCCTTCGATAGAGGTCTCTTCTAAAAGAAATGAAGCAACACGCTTATCTAAACTCTTCCACATGATTTGTTCAATCAGCCACATGACATCAGAAAAACGGGTAGCCATTAACTCATTGGTATAGTTTGCAACGGGAGCAGATTCCTTCATGATGTCCTTATAGATCTCAGCAGGGATGATCCAAAGATCAGTATCTTTCTCTGCTTCAATGGTTACTTCAAATTGAATGGAGCGTATGATACATGAGGCGGATAAAAGACATATATCCATATCGAACAGACGGTAAAGTGTAATCTCCCGTCCTTCATCTGAAAGTATGTAGGTTCGAAGCTGCCCGGATTTAACCAGTAATAGTCCAGTACAATCCAGGTTTCCGTTGTGAATGATCGTTCCTTTTTTTACATCCCGTGTGATTAAATTGTCTGAAATTATTTTTTTCTGTGCTATATTTAAGTCATTCCATAGTGGAAAATAATTTTCGAAGTTCATAACAGTTATCTCCTTTACGAACATAGTATACTTGCTTTTTTTAGATGCGTCAATTGCATAATTGACATATGCCTTTTATAGGGCTATTATATAAGAAAAGCAAGAAAGGAGCAGTTTATGCCGAGACCAGTAAAATGCAGAAAAGTCTGCCATTTTCCCAATGTTTTAGAATTCCTTCCGGCAGATGATACGGAGAAAAAAGCACCCATTGTTCTGACAGTGGATGAATATGAGACAATTCGTCTTTTGGACAAGAAAGGTTATAGTCAGGAGCAGTGTGCAGTATCTATGCAGATCGCAAGAACAACGGTTCAACGAATTTATGAGATTGCCAGGAAGAAAATAGCAGATGCACTCATTGATGGACATCCACTTAGAATCGAGGGTGGAGATTTCAGAATTTGTGACGGTCAGAGCAGCAACTGTAGCTTTGGAGGCTGTTACAAACAGGAAATTTACAAAAAATATGCAGCAGAAAAAGGAGAAGGTATCATGAGAATAGCAGTAACATATGAAAATGGACAGATTTTCCAGCACTTTGGACACACAGAGACATTTAAGATTTATGATGTAGAAGAAGGGAAAGTGGTACATTCAGAGGTAGTAGATACCAATGGAAGCGGACATGGTGCATTGGCGGGAGTTCTTAATGCATTGAACGCAGATGTTTTGATCTGTGGCGGAATCGGAGGCGGCGCGCAGACAGCATTAGCGGCAGCTGGCATTAAGCTGTTTGGAGGAGTTTCCGGAGATGCAGATAAAGCGGTGGAAGCTTTTATTAATAAAACACTGGATTATAATCCGGATGTGAAGTGTTCTCATCACGAGCACAGCCACGGGGAAGGACATACATGTGGTGAGCATGGATGTGGAAGCCATAGCTGTCATTAAGAAGAATAGCAAAAAAATAATAATACGAAAGGATGTGTCAAGGCAATGGAGAAGTTACCGCAGCACATCCTTTTTGTGTTATTTTACAGAAAGACAGATTGTATTTTAAAGGAACAGATCGTGCAGTATTTCTTGATAAGAGAGAATTTACAGGACCAATCTACACACAAATCAAAGAAGCTGTAGATTTTGTATTGAGAAATATTCGACTCGGAGCAACGATTGATGGATTGGTGCGAAAAGAGAAATATGAGCTACCGCCGGAAGCAATCAGGGAAATTTTGTTTTTAGTTTGTATTCGATTGTCTGTGGTGGAAATGGGATTAAAAAGTAACACCTGGATTCTGTAAGGGGAAATGTTTGAGCGAGCATTATAAAGATATCTTTTTGGAGAATATTATGTTATAATCACTCAAGAGAGAGGTACGATAGATGAGTGGTAAGAAGAGAAATGTAATGTTGTTCGTTCTGCTGTTTACCTTGCTTCTGGGAGTGATCGTTCCGGTTCAGGCACAGTCGTACGGCGGGACAAAGATAATACGGGTGGCGTATCGTGAGGACGCAGACTTTATTAATAAAAGCAGCAGTGGAGTATACAAGGGATATGGAGTGGAATATCTGAATAAAATATCTCAGTATACCGGCTGGAGATATGAATATATCAATGAATCATGGGAAAATCAGCTGGCAGATCTGAAATCCGGAAAGGTAGACCTGATCTGCAATGCGCAGAAAACAGAGGCCAGGGAGGATTCCGTATTCTGATGGATGATTTTGGAAGTGGATATTCTTCCCTGAATATGCTGAAAGAAGCTCCTGTTGATGAGATCAAACTGGATATGCGTTTCTTAAGTGCAGCAGATCCTTATGGAAGAGCAGAAGAAATCCTGCACATGATCATTACTATGGGAAATCATATGAAGCTTTCCATTATTGCGGAAGGTGTGGAGACCGAACAGCAGAAGGTAATGCTTCAGGGGTTCGGCTGTAACAAGGCTCAGGGATATTTCTATGCCAGACCTATGAGGGAAGCAGAATATACAGAGCTGCTCAGAAAAGAAAAAGCAGAAAATTAGATGTACAGAAGGTTGAATAAAGGGCTGTCCGGGAATCATCAAAACCGGCAGCTCTTTGTCATCAGAAGACCAATCATATAAAAACTAATCATATAAACAAAAAAAGGAGAAAATTAAAAGATGTATTATGTACCAGACGGCACGAAAGAGTGCGGATATTATGAATGTAAAAAATGCGGCAACCGTTTTCTGTCTATGCAGACGATGAAGAGGATTCCATGCCCGGACTGTGAGGCTGAAATCGACTATGAGATCGGTCCGGACGAGTCACTGGAGGATGTGCTGGATACAGCAGAACTGATCCAGAAGATTGAGGGTGAAGAAGAGGTAGAGAAGATGGACACACTTCTGAGCCTTGCTCTGACCGGCGGAGATTACAGCTGGATCTAGTACAGCGAATATTAAGTAACTGCTATATTGACTTGTCTGATTTTTCGTCTGCGGCGTTGTCGTCAATCGCCGTAGCCACCGCTACGCCTCATTCCTCCGCCTTGCAGATGAAGAAATCATCCTGCGTCAATATAGCAGAAACTTAATTTTCGCTGTACTAGCCGACAAGTTGATTTGGCAAGGACTGCTATAACCTGAGTCCATAACGAATCCTAAAAAATTTTTATAATCTTATTTATTGACAGAGGAAATTATCGGTGTTATTATGTTTGTTATAAAACATACTAATTCGATAGGAATAATAGGTGTAAAGGAACTGACGATATGAAATATGATGTAGGTATCATTGGAAGCGGTCCGGCGGGTTTGAGTGCGGCAATCTATGCAAAGAGGGCTAATCTGTCAGCCGTAGTGATAGAAAAAGAATATGAAGGAACCGGACAGATCGCAGAAAGCGGACAGGTAGATAACTATCCGGGATTTCCGGGCATCAGCGGTTATGATCTGGGTGAGAACTTCCGGGAACATGCAGTGAAGCTTGGGGTATCCTTCATGGAACAGGAAGTAACAGAGATAAAGAAAGAAGCTTCATCAGATTTTGAACTTGTATTTGCAGATGGTTCGCAGGTGGAAGCGAAAACCGTAATCTATGCGGCGGGAGCCATACCGCGAAGAGCGAATATTCCGGGAGAACAGGAATATGCAGGAAAGGGTGTCTCTTACTGTGCAATCTGTGACGGATCATTTTACAGAGGTAAATCAGTCGCAGTTCTTGGTGGTGGAGATACAGCACTTGATGATGCTGTTTACCTGGCGGATGTGGCAGAGAAAGTATATGTGATCCACAGGAGAAAGGAATTCCGAGGAGCCGCTGTTACAGTGGCGAAACTGAGAGAGAAGGAAAACGTTATCTTCGTACTGGAGCATCAGGTAAAAGAGATCATCGGAGAGCAGAAAGTAACCGGAGTAGTTCTGGAAGATGCAGCTGTGATAGATGTGAACGGTGTATTTGTTGCTTACGGAGCAGTACCACAGACAGATCTTCTGAAAAAATTTGCAGTACTGGATGATTCAGGTTACGTCAGAGCAGGGGAGACAGGAGAAACCGCTCTGGAAGGGCTGTATGTGGCAGGAGATGCAAGAACAAAGAAACTGCGTCAGGTGGTAACTGCGGTTTCGGATGGTGCCAATGCAGCAACCGCAGTGGCAGAATATCTGAAATAGAAGAAACTGAGAGAGTATTACGATAATTCAACCGGCTGTAAGGATACCGGACAGCCGCAGATCTGGAAAAATATTTGAAAAAACGCTCTAAAAACACAAAGGAGAGATAAAAATGGCACAGAAAGTAGATTATGCAGCCTTAAAAAAAGGCGGATATATGAGACAGAAACAGAAAGGTTACGGTTCCCTGAGACTGGCAGTGGTCGGTGGAAACCTGACTGCAGAGAATATTAAGACAGTAGCAGAAGTAGCAGAAAAATACGGCCGCGGATATGTACATATGACTTCCCGTCAGGGCATTGAGATTCCCTTTATTAAAGTGGAAGAACTGGCAGAGGTAAAAGAAGCACTGGCAAAAGGCGGTGTGGGAACCGGTGTGTGCGGACCACGTGTACGTACAGTTACAGCCTGTCAGGGTTCAGAGGTCTGTCCAAGCGGATGTATCGACACCTACACACTGGCAAAAGAGCTTGATGAGAGATATTTCGGACGGGAACTCCCGCATAAATTCAAATTTGGTGTTACAGGATGCCAGAATAACTGCCTGAAAGCAGAAGAAAACGATGTTGGAATCAAAGGCGGCATGAACATCGAATATAAGGAAGACGACTGTATTTCCTGTGGTGTGTGTGTGAAAGCCTGCAGACAGGATGCACTGAAGATGGTGGACGGAAAAATAGAACTGGATGCGCAGAAATGTAATCATTGTGGTCGCTGTGTAAAGAGCTGTCCGGTGGATGCATGGAAAGGAACTCCGGGATATATCGTATCTTTTGGAGGAACCTTCGGAAATAATATCTATAAAGGAGAAGAACTGCTTCCTCTGATCCCGGATAAAGAAACACTGTTTCGTGTGACAGATGCGGCAATTAATTTCTTTGAAAAAAATGCAAATCCAAGTGAACGTTTCCGCAAAACATTGCAGCGTGTGGGAGAAGAAGATTTCCGCAGTCAGCTGAAAGATGCGTATGAAGGACAGTGAAAGGAGAACATAATGGCTGAATTAGATTTTGAAGTAACCGATGAGGTTGATATTACCGATAAAGTATGCCCCCTGACATTCGTGAAGGCAAAAGTAGCAATCGAAGAACTGGAGGATGGAGAGATTCTGGCTGTCCGCATGAACGATGGCGAACCAGTGCAGAATGTTCCGCGCAGCATGAAAGAAGAAGGGCATAAAGTACTGAAATTAACCGATAATGAAGATGGTACTTACACCATGTATGTAAGAAAGGTGGAAGACTGATGGCAGTACGGGTAAGCAAGACGGATTTTGAAGAGAAAGTCCTGAAGGAAAAACTTCCGGTTCTGGTGGATTTTTATTCAGATTCCTGCGTGGCGTGTAAAAAGCTGGCACCGGTTCTCGGAAATGCGGAAGACGATTATGAGGATAAGATTAAAGTATATAAAGTAAATACGAACTTTGATGTGGAGCTGGCAGAGCAGTATGAAGTGCAGGCAAATCCGACGTTGATCCTTTTTAAAGACGGACAGGCGAAAGACCGGAA
Organism: Blautia sp. MSK18_10; assembly: GCF_020553185.1. Classification (NCBI taxonomy): domain Bacteria; kingdom Bacillati; phylum Bacillota; class Clostridia; order Lachnospirales; family Lachnospiraceae; genus Blautia; species Blautia sp. MSK18_10. The sequence continues at coordinate 43,069 of NZ_JAJCGT010000022.1, forward strand.
AACAGGAGCATTGAAACAGGCAGAGTTAAACAGCTGGATTGAAGGATTACTCTAAAAAGAGAGCAGGCATAAAGGAGAAAAATATGTTTATCACAGTAGCAGGAGAGAAAAAAGAAGTAAAAGACGGACTGACACTTCCGGAACTGATCGCACAGGAAAATGTAGAGATGCCGGAATATGTAACCGTTTCTATTAATGAAGAATTTGTTGCATCAGAGGATAAAGAGTCTACCGTATTAAAAGAGGGAGACAATGTAGAATTTCTGTATTTCATGGGAGGTGGATGCTAAATGGCAATGACAGATGAACAGATCGAGCGTTATTCCCGTCACATCATCTTAAAAGAAGTGGGGGCAAAGGGACAGAAGAAGCTCCTGAAAGGAAAAGTACTGATCATCGGTGCAGGCGGTCTTGGTGCACCTGTGGCAATGTATCTGGCAGCAGCAGGTGTGGGAACAATCGGTATTGTGGATGCGGACGAGGTAGATCTTTCCAATCTGCAGAGACAGATCATCCACAGCACAGCAGATATCGGAAAAGCAAAGGTAAAATCAGCAAAGGAAACCATGAATGCCATGAATCCGGATGTGGAAGTAAAAACTTACCGGATGTTCGTAGACGCATCCAACATCCGCGAACTGATTCGAGAATATGATTTTATTATTGACGGAACTGATAATTTCCCGGCAAAATTTCTGATCAATGATGCATGTGTACTGGAGAAAAAACCATTTTCCCATGCAGGTATCATTCGTTTTAAAGGTCAGCTGATGACCTATGTACCCGGGGAAGGTCCATGTTACCGCTGCGTATTCAAAAATCCGCCGCCCAAGGATGCAGTTCCTACCTGTAAGCAGGCAGGTGTCATCGGAGCAATGGGAGGTGTCATCGGTTCCTTGCAGGCAATGGAAGCAATCAAGTATCTGATCGGTGTAGGCGATCTTCTGACAGGATATCTTCTGACTTTTGATGCGCTGACAATGGAATTCCATAAGGTTAAACTGCCGAAGGATACTCATAACTGTGCAGTATGCGGAGATCATCCGACAATCCTGGAACCGATCGACTACGAGCAGGAGGTCTGTGAGGAAACAGCAGGCCGATTTGCCACAAGAGATGAGCAGTAAATACAAGAAAACCTGATGCAAAACAGGAGAAAAGTATGGCTATAATAAGAATGAGAGATCATCTCTATGATGAAATCGTTAATTATGCAAAAGAGCATCTTCCGGAGGAAGCCTGCGGGCTTTTGGCCGGAGTGGAAACCGGGGAGGGAAGGGAAATCCGAAAGGTATATTTTCTGGAGAATAAAGATCATGCAGAAGATCACTTCACCTTGGATCCCAGAGACCAGATAAATGCGATCAGGGATATGCGTGCCAATGGATTGAAACCGCTGGGAAACTGGCATTCCCATCCGTCTTCTCCATCCCGTCCGTCAGTGGAGGATATCCGCCTTGCTTTTGATTCAAAGGCAAGTTATCTGATTCTGTCACTGATGGCGGACTATCCGGTATTGAACAGCTTTCATATTGAAGGTGGGGAATGGACAAAAGAGGATCTGAGGATTTATTCAGAAGAATATTATTTTTAAAGATTTACAGACAGGATAACAGAGGCAGAAATGTTTGAAGCAGGATTATTTGTGGAAACATTTCTGCCTCTGTTTATACTGTCAGCATATAAAAATTCCGTACATTGTAAAAGTATAGTAATCCTCGTAAATAATGCATCTTAATCCAGCCCATCATAGCATGAAATTTCCATAATAAAGTCGTGGCAAAATCATGTCAACTGCAGAATAAGGCTTGAAAGATTATGCAAAATAATGTAAACTCAAAGAGTTAAGATATGTAGACATTATGTATGCCTGTAACGTTTAAGTATAGTATATTCCCACAATGGCTGGACGGTTGCAGATAACAGATCGGTTACTATAATAATTTGAGCATCTCCGGTGCGGATATCCGGAGATGCTTTGCTTTGGAAATTGTGTGTGAGGGGTATAAAAAAAGTATGAGAAAAGATTCTGACAATGCAAAACTGTTGGAACCGGGGGAATTACCGTCCAAAAGAAAAGTCCTGGTCGTAGAAGATAATGAATTAAACAGAGATATCCTCTCTTCTTTTCTTGAAGAGAAATTTGATGTTTTTCTCGCAGAAAACGGGGAAGAAGGACTGGAACTTCTTTCCGAGCATTACAGAGAATTATCAGTAGTGCTGTTGGATATCTGTATGCCTGTGTGTGATGGATTTGAATTCCTCAGACGCAGAAACACAGATAAATTTCTGTCAACCATACCGGTTATCGTTATGACCGGAAGTAATTCAAAAGATGTAGAACTTCAATGCCTGGATCTTGGTGCAGTTGATTTTATTCCGAAGCCCTATAACTTTAAACTTGTAATGGGCAGGATCAACAGTGTGATCAAGCTGAGGGAGTCCGTAATGGCACTGACTGCAGTAGAACATGATGAGCTTACCGGAGTTTATACCAGACAGGCGTTTTTCTATCATGCAAAATCTTTTCTGAAAACCAGACCGGGGGAGAGATTTCATCTTGTAATTGCTGATATCAGAGATTTCAAACTGATTAACAGCAGTTACGGGGAGAAAGTAGGAGATGAAATCCTCTGCTATCTGGCAGGAGCTTATACAAAGATGCTGAAGACAGGTCTGGTATCCAGATATGGGAGTGATCAGTTCGTATGTATGACGTGTGATGACTGTGATCTGTCTTTGGAAACAGTGACAAAGATAGAAGAAGAAATCGCAGAGCATGCACCTGTTCCCAATCTTATGGTCAAATATGGAGTTTATCAGGATATTGATAAATCTTTACCTGTTTCTGTAATCTGTGACAGAGGATTTATGGCGATCAGAAGTATCCGCGATAACTATGGGTGTAACATTGCCTATTATACAGAGAAAATGAAACAGAAGCAGATGCAGGACCGCTTGCTGGAGAACAGATTTGAATCTGCGATTAAAAATAAAGAATTTATGGCATATTTCCAGCCGAAATATGATGTAAAAACAGAGAGGATCACAGGAGCGGAATCACTGGTGCGATGGATCAACCCGGATGGTTCCATGGTAATGCCCGGAGATTTCATCCCGCTATATGAAAAGGACGGACTGATCGTGAAGCTGGATGAATACATATTCCGGTATGTCTGCGAATTTCAGCGTGAACTGATGGAGAAGGGGCAGGAGCTGATTCCGATTTCTGTAAATCTGTCGCGTACAAGCATCCATCATTCCGATATTGTTGAACGTTATATGAAGATTGTAGAGGAGAATGGGATCCCGTTTTCCTGTGTGCCTGTTGAACTGACGGAAACAGCTACTCTGAATAATGTTATGATCAGAGATTTTACAGAGAAACTGGTAAATGCAGGATTTGCACTGCACATGGATGATTTTGGTTCAGGATATTCTTCACTGATCACATTGAGTGAATTACCGTTTAATACGCTGAAGATTGATAAGAGTCTGATTGACTGTATTCACCAGCAGAAGGGAAGAATGGTCGTGCAGCAGGTGATCATCCTGGCACATGGACTTGGCATGAAGGTGGTTGCAGAAGGTGTGGAGACTGCAGATCAGGTTGAACTTCTGAAGGAGATGGAATGTGACAATATTCAAGGATTCTATTATTCCAGACCATTGCCGAAAGCAGAGTTTGTTAAGAAGTCAGAAGAGAATTAGAAAAGAAAACAGAAAAATCATCATAAGGAACTTCCTGATAATATTTATCGGAGTTCTGTATGATGATTTTGTTATGTTATAGGAAATTACTCCGTAATGTTCCTATAACATAACAAAGCCCTTCGGGCAGGATTCTTTCTTGTAGCACTCCTCCTGAATGTATTATTGAAGAGGAGTGCTATAGTTTGAAACCGCTTTTTGTGGTTGGATCTTGGCTTGTGTATTTTTTGCTTTCTGATGAAATCAGATGTTTAACAGGTCACTGTATACTTTCAGTGCTCCGTCAGTGTCATGTGCAAGAACACGTTTTGCAAGGACTTTACCAAGCTGAACACCTTCCTGGTCGAAGCTGTTTAAGTTCCATACGAATCCCTGGAACATGATCTTGTTCTCGAAGTGAGCAAGTAATGCACCCAGAGATGCAGGTGTAAGTTCTTCACCTGTGATGATGCTGGAAGGACGTCCGCCCTTGAAGTTCTTGTTCAGGTTCTCATCCTTTTTACCGCATGCAAATGCTACGATCTGAGCAGCAACGTTTGCACAGAGTTTCTGCTGGCTTGTGCTGTTCTCGATATCTACGTCTACACCAAGCTGGCTCTTCTTAAAGCCGATGAACTGAAGCGGAACGATGTCAGTTCCCTGATGTAATAACTGATAGAAGGAATGCTGTCCGTTTGTACCTGGTTCACCGAAGATAACAGGTCCTGTTACATAGTCTACAGGTTCACCGAAACGGTTTACGGATTTACCATTGGATTCCATATCACACTGCTGTAAGTGTGCAGGGAAACGGCTTAATGCCTGAGAGTATGGGAGAACTGCTGTAGCAGGATATCCCTGTACGTTTCTCTCATAAACGCCGATCAGTGCATCCAGCATATCCGGGTTCTCAAGGATATTTTTATTTGTAGCAAGCTTGTCCTCGGCAGCAGCTCCATCGAGGATCTGTGCAAATACTTCAGGACCGAAAGCAAGAGAAAGGATCGCACCGCCTACACCGGAAACGGAAGAGTAACGTCCGCCGATATAGTCATCCATAAAGATTGCTGTAAGATAATCTTCGCTCTTTGCCAGAGGTGATGTCTCGCTTGTTACGGCAAGCATATGTTTGGATGGGTTTAATCCTGCTTTAACCAGAGCATTCTTTACGAAGGCTTCATTTGTCAGTGTTTCAAGAGTTGTACCGGATTTGGATACAACGATGAACAGAGCATGAGCAAGGTCTACGGAAGCAAGAACAGCAGCTGCGTCATCAGGATCTACGTTGCTGATAAATTTAGCTTCCATCTTGGATGTGTTGTTTGCTTTAGCCCAATTCTCAAGAGCAATATATAATGCGCGAGGACCTAAATCACTTCCACCGATACCGATCTGTACAACAGTTGTGAATTTCTCGCCGTTTTCGTTAGTAATCTCACCTGCGTGAACTTTATTTGCGAAGTCTGCGGCTTTCTTCTGCTGTGCAACGTAGAATTCACGTTTGTTGACACCATCAACTACTACGTCTTCGCCAAGCTGTGTACGTGCAAGGTGATGAAGAACCATACGTTTCTCTCCTGTGTTGATCACAGCACCGTTGTATAATTCCTGGAATTTGTCAATAAGCTCAGCCTCATCTGCCAGTTTTGCAAGTGCATCCAGAACTGTCTCATCAACCTGTTTTGCAGCGTAGTTGTAAGTTAAGCCGGCTGCCATCGGTGTGCTGTATTTCTTTACACGTTCAGCACCTTTCTCGCCTGCCATGGCATCTGCAATATTTACATGACCTTTCAGTTCGGCAAGCTTGCTGTAGGAAGCAAGAGTGTCGAGATTTTTCCATGTTGCCATAATAATATTCCTCCTTTAAGTGACTGCAGCTGTATGGCCACAGTTATTAACTATAATTATACTGAATAATTGTTCTAATTTCAATGCACGAATGTATGGGATTCAGAGATATTTCGGCACTGCTGCGCGAAAATTTTGTGAATATTTCTCTGGCTCGCTTTCATTACTGTGAACGGAGTGAACAGTAACCCGCTTTCCTGACAGCACAACTGTAAAATCAGTATATATTTGCAATAAGACCGGCAAAATGATATTATGTATAAAGTTACAGGCAGACAGTAATTTTACAGGGAGATAATTAAAAATGGAATTTTGGGATATTTATGATGAAAATAAGAAACCGACAGGACGCACAATGAAAAGAAATGACTGGTGTCTGAAGGACGGGGAGTATCACCTGACTGTACTTGGTGTCGTCGGCAGACCGGATGGTACATTCCTGATCACCAAACGTGTGATGACCAAGGCATGGGCTCCCGGCTGGTGGGAAGTATCAGGGGGTGCAGCCCAGGCAGGTGAGGAATCCTGCGAGGCTGTCCTTCGTGAAGTAAAAGAAGAAACAGGACTGGATGTACGAAATGCGGAAGGCGGATATCTGTTTACTTATAAGAGAGAGAATCCGGGTGAGGGAGATAACTACTTCGTGGATGTGTACCGTTTTGTCATGGATATTGATGAGAGTGACCTGCACCTGCAGACAGAGGAAACAGACGGATATATGTTTGCCACTGTTGATGAGATCAAAGCCTTTGCAGCAGAAGGGAAATTCCTGCATTATGACAGTATAAAAAAGGCGTTTGAGATGTAAGGTATGGGTATAACAGAGTAACAACAGTAATGGAAGCACAAAATAAAAACCATCATACAGGAATGATTTGACCTGTATGGTGGCTTTTTTGGCAATTGCAGAAAGCCTTTTTCAGACACGCTCTAAGATTATTTCATGGCGTTTCTGATTGCAGCCAGCAGTTCGTCATATTCCTCGTATGCCGGGATCTCCGGATAATCTGCCTTGATCTTGTCTGTACTGCGGAAGAGAAATCCTGCCTTGCTTGCCTGGATCATACCCAGGTCATTGTAGGAATCACCGCTTGCAATGGTATCGAATCCGATAGACTGTAAAGCTTTTACAGTAGTTAACTTGGATTGTTCCACTCTCATCTTAAAGCCTGTGATCTCACCGTTGTCTGCAACTTCAAGAGTGTTGCAGAATAAGGTAGGCCTGCCAAGCTTCTCCATGAGCGGTGCTGCAAACTGTGTGAAAGTATCGCTGATCAGGATTACCTGAGAGAAAGAACGAAGCTCATCCAGAAATTCCTTTGCGCCTGGAAGCGGATCAATTTTTGCAATCACATCCTGAATCTCTTTCAGTCCGAGACCATGCTCTTTCAGAATACCAAGTCTCCAGTTCATCAGCTTATCATAGTCCGGCTCATCACGTGTGGTTTTTTTCAGCTCCGGGATTCCGCTTGCTTCTGCAAATGCGATCCAGATTTCAGGTACCAGTACGCCCTCTACGTCAAGACATGTAATATACATAATAGAAATCCTCCTTTGTGTAAAACCTCTTTATTTTTGAAAATCCTTTAATGCTTTATTTAGTGAAATCATTCTAACATATTCTGAGAGTCCTTGCAAATTTAATTTTTGAGTAGTTCAAAAGGAGAAATAAAAACGAGTATTGACATAAAAAAACTAAAACCATATAATAGTTAGGCAACTAATGGATAGCAACCTAACTATTATATGGCTTTGCTATAGTATGGGTACTGATTTTAGGAGGTGCGGCGAGATAGACGAGGAAATGAAACAGAAGCTGAATGAGATGCATGTAGGCAGGCTGATACATATTTTATCCCATACAATGAAACGGCATAATCCGGCAGAGGTGATGGAGAATGACGATCTGACGACCATGCAGAAGCATGTGCTGAAATTTATCCTTCTGGAAACCATGCACAGAGATCTCTATCAGAAAGATATTGAAGAGGAATTCCAGATCAGGAAACCTACAGTGACAGGGATCCTGAAGCTGATGGAGAAGAACGGTTACATTTACAGAGAGAGTGCGAAACAGGATGCACGCCTGAAACAGATCATTCCCACAGAGAAAGCAGAGAAGATCCGTCCTGCAATCTTAAAGAGTATTGAAGAAGGCGAAGCCAAAATGCTCCGGGGAATTCCGAAGGAGGATGTGGAACTGTGCAAACAGGTTCTCTGGCAGATGTATGAAAACCGGAAAAAATCCTGCGATAGCAGGAATGATTTTTAACAGAAATAACGAGACACAAGGAGGACATTGACGAAGATGAATAAAAAACTTTTACGTTCAGTCCGGGAATACAAGAAGCAGTCTGTACTGGCTCCGGTCCTTGTAATCCTGGAAGTACTGATGGAAGTTCTGATTCCTCTGGAGATGGCGAAGATTATCGACGTAGGTATTGCAAACGGAGATATGAGCTATATCATCCAGCGTGGAGTCATCCTTGTTGCAATGGCAATGCTTTCCCTGTTCTTCGGCGTACAGGCCGGAAATATGGCGGCAGTTGCAGCAGCAGGATATGCGAAGAATTTACGACACGATATTTTTTATAAGGTGCAGGATTTTTCCTTTAAAAATATCGACCACTTTTCAACATCAGGTCTGGTCACACGACTGACCACTGATATCACAAATGTACAGCAGGCATACATGATGAGTATCCGCCTTCTTGCCAGGGCACCGTTTATGATCATCCTGTCATGGATTATGACACTGACGATCAACAAACCGATCGCAGTGCTTTTCCTGATAGTTGTTCCTGTCCTTGGCGGTACACTGATCTTTATTGCGAAAAAGGCACATCCGCATTTCATCAAGGTCTTTGATGAATATGACAACCTGAACAATTCCGTTCAGGAGAATGTAAATGCCTCACGTGTAGTTAAGGCTTTCGTAAGAGAGGACTATGAGATTGAGAAATTCCATGGAATTTCCAGATATGTTTATGATCTGTTTACTAAAGCAGAGAAAATCGTTGCATGGAACTCACCGGTTATGATGTTTGCCATGTATACTGTAATCATTATCATTGTTGCAATTGGCGGAAGAGGAATTGTTCTCGGTGGCATGGAAACCGGTGAGCTGACAAGTATCATTGTCTACGCACTTCAGATTCTCATGTCCCTGAACATGGTAACTTTCGTGTTTGTTATGATCATGATAGCAGAAGCATCCACAGACCGTATTGTAGAGGTTCTGGATGAAGTGCCTGAGATGCAGGATAAAGCTGATGCAGTGAAGAATGTGGCAGATGGTTCTATTGACTTTAATCATGTAGATTTCAGCTATGCAGGAGAGGGAGGAAATCTTTCCCTGAAGGATGTAAATCTTCATATTAAATCCGGTCAGACAGTAGGTATCATCGGCGGAACCGGAAGTGCAAAGTCTACCCTGGTGCAGCTGATCCCCAGACTCTATGATGTCACAAAGGGTAATGTCCAGGTGGGAGGCGTGGATGTACGCAACTACAATCTGGAAGTACTTCGTGACCAGGTTTCCATGGTACTTCAAAAAAATGTGCTGTTCTCAGGAAGCATCTATGACAATATTCGCTGGGGTGATGAACATGCCAGTGAGGAAGAAGTTCGGAGGGTCTGTAAGCTGGCCCAGGCAGATGGATTCGTCAGTGAGTTCCCGGATGGCTACGATACAATGATCGTTCAGGGCGGTAACAACGTATCCGGCGGTCAGAAGCAGCGTCTGTGTATTGCAAGGGCTCTTCTCAAGAAACCGAAGATCCTGATCTTGGATGACTCTACCAGTGCAGTAGATACAAGAACAGATGCCCTGATACGTAAGGCTTTCCGCGAGGAGATCCCGAACACAACAAAGATTATTATCGCACAGCGAGTTTCTTCTATTGAAGATGCAGATCAGATCATCGTACTGGATGACGGTAAGATTGCAGGTGTGGGTACTTCAGAAGAACTGCTGAAGACAAATGATATTTACAGAGAAGTATATGAATCACAGGTCAAAGGAGGCGGAGACGATGAATAAGAAGAAAAAATTAGATCAGAACACCATCCAAACTGCCAAAAGACTTCTGAAATATATGACAGGAACCCATAAGATACAGTTTATCATCGTATTTATCTGCATCTTTATCAGTTCCGCAGCAAGTATTGCAGTATCCCTGTCCCTGAAATTTCTGCTGGATGACTTTATCATCCCGCTGATCGGACAGACAGATCCGAACTTTGCAGAACTCTATAAGGCACTTGCAGTCCTTGGCTGTATTTTTGCACTTGGTGTGATTGCCACATTTATTTATACCCGAATGATGGTTTATATCGGTCAGGGTGTGCTTAAAAGTGTCCGTGATGATATGTTCGAGCATATGCAGACTCTTCCGATCCGCTATTTCGACCAGAATACAAACGGATCTGTCATGAGCCTCTATACCAACGATACAGATACCCTGCGACAGATGATCAGCCAGGCGATCCCGCAGGCACTGATGGCGCTGTTTACGATCGTGGTTACCTTTATTTCCATGTTACTGTTAAGTCCGCTGCTTACGATTCTGGCAGTTGTGATCATCTTTATCATGCTGAAGGTTACCAATAAGATTGGTTCCAACAGTGGCAAATATTTCATCCGTCAGCAGGTATCTCTGGCAGATGTGACCGGTTTCGTGGAAGAACGAATGAATGGTCAGCGTGTGGTAAAAGTTTTCAACCACGAAGATAAATCAAAAGAAGAATTCGACAAACTCAACGAAGCACTCTTCGAGAGTTCTGCAAACGCCAATAAATACGGAAACATGATGGGACCTGTGATCGGTAACATCGGTAACCTGCAGTTCGTACTGACAGCAGTACTTGGGGGACTTCTCTCTGTAACAGGTGTGGGCGGCATCACCCTCGGTGTTATGGCTTCCTATTTACAGTTCACCAAGAGCTTTACCCAGCCATTCATGCAGGTGGCACAGCAGTTCAACGCCATCGTTATGGCACTTGCAGGTGCAGAACGTATTTTCAGGCTCATTGACGAGAAGCCGGAAGAGGATGAAGGTTACGTAGAACTTGTTAATGCAAGAAAGGATGCCAGCGGCAATATCACAGAATGCAAAGAGAGAACAGGTATGTGGGCATGGAAACATCCACATTCTGCAGATGGTTCCGTTACTTATACAGAACTGACAGGAGATGTCCGATTCGAAGATGTTACATTCGGATATAACCCGGATAAAGTTATTCTGAAAGACATCAGCCTCTTCGCCAAACCGGGACAGAAACTTGCTTTCGTAGGCTCTACAGGTGCAGGAAAGACAACGATCACAAATCTGATCAACCGTTTCTACGATATTCAGGAAGGTAAGATCCGTTACGATGGAATCAATATTACCAAGATTAAGAAGGATGACCTGAGACGTTCTCTGGGAATCGTACTTCAGGATACTCACCTGTTTACAGGAACTATTAAAGAAAACATCCGCTACGGTAAACTGGATGCCACAGATGAGGAAGTATACGAGGCAGCAAGACTGGCTCATGCAGACCAGTTTATCAAAATGCTTCCAAAAGGATATGATACCATGTTAAGCGGAGACGGTGAGGAACTGTCCCAGGGACAGCGCCAGCTTCTCTCCATTGCAAGAGCAGCAGTAGCCAATCCGCCTGTACTGATCCTGGATGAAGCAACCTCAAGTATTGATACCCGTACAGAGAGTATCGTACAGAAAGGTATGGATAACCTGATGAAAGGCCGTACTGTATTTGTGATCGCCCATCGACTTTCAACCATCAGAAACAGCGATGCCATCATCGTACTGGATCATGGAAAGATCATTGAAAGAGGCGACCATGAAGACCTCATTAAGTTAAAAGGAACTTATTATCAGCTTTATACCGGTAAGCTGGAATTGTCATAAGGAACTATCAGAAAGACTGCAATTATTTCAGAACATGAATAATTGTGGTCTTTCTTTGCGGGCGTTGCGTTTTCTGCGTTATAATGCTATGATCGTACAGGTATGTGGATCACAGATGATGAAGTTCCGGTTTACGGATAAAAAAGAAAAATTATGTAGCAGCAAGGGAGAGATATACGATGGTAAAGATAGATCTGATCACTGGTTTTCTTGGTTCAGGGAAGACGACGTTTATCAGGAAGTATGCGCAGTATCTGATGGATGCTGGTAATAATATTGGGATTCTGGAGAATGATTACGGGGCTGTGAATGTGGATATGATGTTGCTTCAGGATCTGATGGGAGAGAACTGTGAGCTGGAGATGATCTCAGGAGGGTGTGATAAGGACTGCCACAGGAGGAGATTTAAGACGAAACTGATTGCTATGGGTATGTGCGGTTATGACCGTGTGATCGTGGAGCCGTCTGGGATTTTTGATGTGGATGAGTTCTTTGATATTCTTCATGAGGAGCCGTTAAACCGTTGGTATCAGATTGGGAATGTGATTGCAATTGTGGATTCTAAGCTGGAGCGTGATCTGTCAGAGGAGGCGGATTTCATTCTGGCTTCTGAGGTGGCAGATGCCGGATGCATTGTGATGAGCAAGAGCCAGGACGCATCACCCGAGGAAATCCAGGGTACGATTAAGCATGTGAATCAGGCGTTGGAGAAGGTTCATTGCAGCAGGAGATTTCATTGTGAAATGAATGGTGTGGATACTGCTAATGTTATCCACAAGAATTGGGATGAGATGTCGAAAGAGGACTTTGACCGGATTGCATCCTGTGGATATGTGATGGCAAGCTACAGGAAACCGGAGTTTGAGGCAGAGGGTGCCTTTACTTCTCTGTACTTTATGAATGTGAAGATGACTGAGAAGGAGCTGCGGGAAGCAGCTGAGAAGATTCTGTCTGATCCTGAATGTGGGCGTGTGTTCCGAATGAAGGGATTTATGAGAGTAGACAGTGACAGCGAAGACGGTTCTGGACTATCTGCATGGGCAGAGTGCGATAGACGGCAGTGGATTGAATTAAATGCTACGAAGAATGAAATTACAATCCGACCGCTTCATGTAGGACAGGAGGTCCTGATCGTGATTGGAGAAGAACTGCATGAGGAGAAAATTAAATCCTATCTGAAAATCTGAGATTTGAACGCAGGTCGCGAAGTGACTGCGTTCATGAGCAAGTAGCGAAGCGGATTGCGAGTTACTGTTCACACACCACTATCCCGCGAGGTGTTTTGGCATGAATATGCCAAAATCCCGAGACATACAA
>NZ_JAJCGT010000023.1:0-54399 GCF_020553185.1 Blautia sp. MSK18_10
TCATAGTTTTATAAATACTTACGATTTCTGCTTTTTGCTAAAGTTAATGACATTGAGTAAACACAAGGCTTTGAGTATATTGGTAGCAATGGGTAGCAGAGTTTTTAACTTCTTAGCTGAAAAATAAAAAGTTTAATGCAGAAATAAAACGGCATATAAAAAGAGTAATTGTGATTATAAAACCGTGAGAACTGCTACCTTCTGCTACCGAATAGCCGGAAACCCTTGGTAAACAAGGGATAAGCCGGGTAGCAGTTACAGAAATTGCTGCTACCTCGGAAGATAGAACTGCTACCCACAGATAAAAGAAAGGAGAGAAGAAGATGACACACAGAATATTTTGTGGAATTGATTTCAAGTTGACAGATTATGATAAGAAGATGTTTTCAAGAAAGGGTTATGAATGCAAGGATTTATTGCAGGGTAGGGCAGGATTGCCTGTGGTGGTATCTCAGAAACAGGATATGGATTTTCCAATATGGAAAGTGCAGTATGGATTTTCGTGTCTGGTGTTCCCTACTTATGAAGATGTAATGGATTTCTGCAGAGACAGATTTACAAGATTAGATGGAAAGGCGGTGTAGTGGATGCAGATGATAAGATACCATCCTCTGATTGATGGAGATACAGATGGACTGGAAAAGGTACCGATGTTTTTATCAACAGACAAGGAAACAGTACGGCAGAACAGTAGAATGTACCTGTCGGAGATTATTTCCAATTATTACAGGCTTTATTCAAAAGAGCCGATGAGCCAGAATGCTACTGACAGCATAGAAATTCACTGTCCTTTGTGCGGTGCGGTATTAAGGCAGATGGCTCAAAACCATGATGCAAATAAATTTGGTCTGTACACCTGTGACAGGTGCAGACAATAGAAAGAAGGAGGATTTTACTATGGTATTTCCATTAACAAAACTGAATAAGGAAGGAACATTGTTGAATGCGTCCCATTCCTATTATTCTGAAGAATATGCACAGAGAATGTGTAGCTTGTATTTGACGGATGAACTGAGCCGGGATGAGATCGGAAAGATAAAGAGAACGTACAGACTTCATGCGAGCAATGATCATACAGAGGAAATGGCATTTGCGTATGAAATTCATTGCCCTAAGTGTGGCAATCATCTGAAACAGATTGGGAGACAGCTGACATTAAATACACTTGGACTTTATAAATGCCCTGTGTGCGACAGAAATTAAGGAGGAGAAGATTATGATTAGTAATACGAAGATTACGGCACAGCCAGAATATGATATTCAGTTCTGGAATGCGATGAGAAACAAAGAGGCGAGAGAGGATATTCTTGCAAAGGGCAGGGATATTAGCACAGGAACTTACAGTATGCCGACTGTTGCAGCCGGAAAGGTCATGAATGAAATTGAAAAGGAATCTGATTTCAGAAAGATAGCGACAGTTATTCGTGCATACAAAAACGGATATAGAATCTTTGCAAAGGACTGCAAGGATAGGGCGGAATTTGTAGCGGAGGGGGCTGCAATTCCGGTATATGAAAGTGCTGGAGATTTCAATGAAAAAACGATTGAAAGCTATAAGCTGGCATCTATCGTTACATTGGATGAGGATTTTGTAAATGACGCAGGATTCGATATTGAAAAGTATCTGACACAAAAGCTTGGAAAGTTATTTGGAAAAGCAGAGGATAACGCATTTATTAATGGAACCGGAGCAGATGAGCCTATTGGTATCCTTCATAATACAGATGGAGCCAAAACAGCTCTGACAGTAGAAACGTTGACTTATGATGATGTGATTTCTTTATATTTTAGTGTTGATAAGGAATATAGAAGAAAGGGTATCTGGCTTATGAATGATAAGACTGCACTTGCACTCAGAAAGCTGAAGGATAATGATAGCAATTATTTGTGGAATCAGGCAAATGATACAATTCTTGGCAAACAGGTTATTATTTCGGAATATATGCCGGATATTGAAGCAGGTACTAAGCCGATTGCATTTGATGACTTTTCTTATTACTGGATTGTGGGAAGAAAGCCTGTGACGGTAAGAACATTGTTGGAAAAATTTGTACTGTATGATCAGATTGGATATCTTGCATTTGAGTTCCTTGACGGAAAACTTGTAAGAAATGAAGCAATCAAGGTTATTCAGATGGCAGATGTAGGAAAATAATCATAGAATTGTTTGATTTTATTTCTATCATCTTGAATGGGATATATGCCCTTTGTATGGTATTTAGCTGTATTGGGGGTTAATACCCCGTTTAAATTCGCAATTTTTGTGCGTGAAGGGGCGGCACCGTTGCCCTGCATAAAAGGTGACAGAGATTCAGACCGCCCCTGGGGGCAAGTATCACAGAATCAGAGTGAAAATGACAAAAAAGAAAAAATAGTACAAAGGAGTCAGCTGTGTGACCACCTTGTCGGAAGGAGAGATACTATGAATGCAGAAAGCAATGAAACGTTTCCTGTTAGTGAGAAGTATATGCTCACCATCAAGGAGGCAGCAGCTTATTTTAATATTGGTATAAAGAAACTGAGAAGAATTGCAGAGGACAACCTTGGAACAGTGGCGGTGTACTGTGGAAACAGATTCCTGATCATCCGCCCGAAGTTCGAAGAATTTATCCTTAATTCTTCAGAAATATAGTTCCTTTTATCTGCCAAAAGTAGTTGCTATTACAGGGCATAAGAGCGAACATAGGATGACCCCGAAAACCCCTGAAAACAGCCACTTTTGGCAGAAAGGAAGTGCTTTATGGCAAGACCAGATTTAGGAGAAAAGGATATTTTGAATCCTTCTGAGGCAATTGAACATTTTGTTTTGAGCCGGAGAAAATTTTATGATTTATTGAATAATACGGGTGGAGAAGATTTTCTGGCATACTACGGAGAACGCAAGCTGATTCTTCGTGTAGCCTTTGAAAGGTATCTGCGTAACCATCCAGAGTTGAGGAGGCGGGTATAATGGCAAAGGCAGGAAGAGGACAGATAAGGCGGGATTCCAAGCGTAGAGTATTAAGACCGGGAGAAAGTGTAAGAGCGGATGGAAAATATTAATATAAATATCATATTGATGGAAAACCACATTTTGTATACAGTTGGAAACTGGAGCCTACGGACAAACTTCCAAAGGGCAAGAAGCCATGCCTCTCCCTTCGTGAATTGGAAAAACAGGTAAACACAGATTTGGATTTGCTTGTAAATATCGTGGACGGACAGATGACAGTCTGTGAACTGGTAGATCGATATTTGAAAACAAAGACAGGAGTAAGGCAAAGCACGAAACAGGGATATGTTACAGTACAGAGATTACTTGCGAAGGAAGCATTTGGCAAAAAGACGATACGAAGTGTGAAAACATCCGATGCAAAGCTGTTTCTCATAAAATTGCAACAGGAAGATGGGAAAAGCTACAGTTCCATTCATACCATCCGGGGAATGCTGCGACCAGCCTTTCAGATGGCAGTGGATGATGACATTCTGGTAAAGAATCCATTCGGATTTCAGCTTGCCGGAGTGTTGGTAAATGATGCAGTTACAAGAGAGGCAATTTCCAAAGACCAGATGAGAAAGTTCTTAAAGTTTGTGCATGACGATGTGGTGTATTGCAAATATTATGAAGTGGTGTACATACTCTTTCATACGGGAATGCGAATATCGGAATTTTGTGGCTTGACGCTGAAGGACATTGATCTTGAGAACAGAACTGTAAATATTGACCACCAGTTGCAGAGAACATCGGATATGCGGTACATCATAGAAACCACAAAAACGGATGCTGGAACAAGAGTATTGCCGATTACAGAGGATGTGGCACAGATGTTTCAGGCAATCATTGAGGATAGAAATGCATCAAAAGTGGAAAAATCCATAGACGGATATAGTGGATTCCTATTTTACGATGATAATGGAATGCCACTTGTTGCAATGCATTGGCAGCACCGCTTTAATCATATGGTTGGCAGATACAATGACATTTACCGAGTACAGATGCCAAATATTACACCTCACGTATGCAGACACACCTATTGCTCGAATATGGCAAAATCGGGAATGAATCCTAAGACACTACAGTACCTCATGGGGCATTCGGATATATCGGTTACAATGAATGTGTACACGCATATCGGATTCGATGATGCTGAGGAAGAATTGAAACGGATGGAAGAGTTTAGGAAAGCACAGGCGGAGGTTGAGCAGAAGAAAGAGAAACCTATGTCGCAGAAGATGTTTAAGGTAGTTTAATATGGAAAAGAGATGACGCTCCGGCTTAGGCTGGGGCATTTTTTCTATGGAAAAAAGTCGGCTTTGAGGATATAATATATATTAGACATGTTTATAAAAAGGAGAGTGCTCTTATTTATGAAAAAGTATGAAATGCTACCTACAGAGGAAAATATTATAGAAACTTTGTATAATGACCCGATCAATAGAAATAAAGATATTGTTTATTTTTATAATATTTTGCAAGCTCAAGAATCAGCTAGTGCAATTGCAATTGATGGAAGATGGGGAAGTGGTAAGACTTTTTTTGTTAGACAAACCAAAATGGTTATCAATGCATTGAACCCGTCAAGTACAATAGATGAAGAAACAAAAGCAAAAGCTACTGTTAGACTTCCTTTTTCTAAAAATGACGAAGAAAATGAAAATTATAGTATAGCCGTATATTACGATGCATGGGAAAATGATAATGACACTGAGCCAGTGCTATCATTAATTTATGAGATTACGAAGCAGCTAAGTGTTGATTTTTCATTGTCCGATATAAGTGTTGTCAAAACAGCAGGAGCAATTATTGAGGCAATAAGTGGTCATAATATAAATGGAATAAAGGATGCTCTTACATCAGAAGATCCATTTAAAAAGTTTAAAGAAGAGAAAGATGTAGAACAAAAAATTAAAGATTTTTTTGCTAGTATATTGGTAGAAAGAGGAAATAGATTAATTATATTTATTGATGAATTAGATAGATGTAAACCAACTTTTGCAGTTCATCTTCTTGAACAAATAAAGCATTATATATTTGATGATAGAATTACATTTGTGTTTTCTATTAATTTGGAACAGTTGCAACATACAATAAAACAATATTATGGTGCGGATTTTGATTCTTGTAGATACTTAGATAGATTTTTTGATTTGAGAATTTCTATGCCGCCTGCTAATATGGAAAAATTTTATAGTGAGATTGGGCTTGAATCTAGATATTATGTTGATATAGTAACAAAAAGAATCATAAACATGTATAATTTTGAATTGCGCGAAATAACACGATTTTATTCACAGATTAAAGCTGCAGTGTATGAGCCGACTCACGATAGTGAAAAATATGATTTTATGTTTCCTGATGGTAAAGGTCGACAAATTATCCTGATATATATAGTACCTTTGCTAATAGGATTGAAGATTGCTGATATTTCAAAATATGATCAATTTATTAATGGACATAACAGCGAGCCTTTAAAAGAATTATTAGATTTTGATAATGACAATCGCTTGTTGGAAAACATGTTAAATCGCGATGAGTCATTTACAAAAGAGGAAGGAAAAACGTTAATAACAACTGATGAAATGATAGATAAATTCTATAATGCGATTTTTGTAGATCAGTATGATGGAAGAAAGTATAACACAACGTTAGGACAGTATGAGTTTACTAAAGAATCAAAAGGATTTGCTATCAGCGCATCGAGTATGCTATCGCGATTTGCAGAATTATCTTGAACAATAGGGGAGGTGGGATAAAATGGAAAAACCTACAGTCTTTATTTCATATAAACGAGATAAAAGCGATATAGTCAATAAATTGGAAGTTAAAATTGGCGGACGAGCAGAAATAAAAAGAGATACAAAAGAAATTGGGGCATGGGAAAGCATAACTACATTTATGAAGAGTATAAGAACACAAGATTTTGCGATTCTTGTTATTTCTGATAATTACTTAAAATCTGTTGCATGTATGTATGAAGTGATTCAACTTATGAAAGAGGACGATTGGTTGAGTAAAACAATGATAATGTTAGCTGATGACATTAATATTTTTGGAACAAAGGAGCAGCTAGTATATATTAAATATTGGAATGATGAATATAACAACGTTTCTGAGTTAATAAAATCATTACCACCAGAAACTGTAAGTAGTCAGTCAGAAGAGTTGAAAAAGATATCAAGGATAAAAGATGAAATAGGTTTGTTTTTACATATTATTTCGGATAGAAATATTCCGGCAGATGATGTTTATGAACAAATCAATTTACGCTTGGATAAGTATGTTGTACTTCCTAAAGAAGATAATGCCGAGGAAACTGTAAAGTTAGGAAGGGATGCAATTGCGTTGTTAGTTACTGTTTGTAATGCTTCAGGTATATTGCAAATTTCAACATCGTTAGAATCGTATTCAATTTTAATAGATTGCAATAATTTTGTTGATTGCAGTTCATTAGATAATAGAACAATTGCAAGGTGGAAAGAAGCACTTAAAAAATTAGAAACTTATGGGCTAATTGAAACAGATGACAATGTTTTATACCGAGTTACACAAAGTGGTTATAATGCTTCTGATGACCTAGAAAAACAGATAGGAACTGAAAAGGTTAGATGCAATAATTGCCATTATCATGGTGCTTCCGACAAAAAGAACAAATGCCCAATATGTAATTGTGAAATTGGTGGAAGAGAAGAAATAATCCTCGATGCAATTAGAAAAGATTCTACAGTTACGAGGAAACAACTTTCAGAATTGTTATCTTGTTCAGAACAAACAGTTTTAAATGTGTTAAACAGTTTGTCAGAGAAAGGAATAATTGAGAGGGTTAGTAGTAACAGAGGTGCGTCTTGGAAAATAAAATAAAAACCCTTAGTAGTAAACATTTTCCTTTTACTACTAATTTTACTACTAACAAGTAGTAACAACATGCTCAATTCTGCTCTGTTTTGCCACAATCTGTAATTTCAGAGCATTTTACCATAACCCCATAACCCCTTGCAAAACAGGGCATTCCGGGGCAAAAGAAGGAGAAACAAAACTATGATTAAAGTACTTTTCATCTGCCACGGCAACATCTGCCGCTCACCAATGGCAGAATTTATTTTTAAAGACATGGTTTCTAAGCAAGGTCTTTCAGACCGATTTTATATCGCATCTGCTGCAACCAGCACTGAGGAGATATGGAATGGAATCGGGAATCCGGTATATCCTCCGGCGCGAGAGGAGCTTGCTAAGCATGGGATTGATTGTAAGGGTAAGCGCGCAGTTCAACTAACGAAGGCAGATTATGATAAATATGATTATATTCTCGGTATGGACCACTGGAATCTGAAGAATATGTTAAGAATATTGAAATCGGATCCAGAGGACAAGGTTAAGCTTCTTCTGGATTATAGTGATGATCCGAGGGATATCGCAGATCCATGGTATACAGGTGGATTTGATGTCACATATTCGGATGTGGTGGAGGGCTGTGAGGCTTTTCTGGAATATCTGAAAGATAAAAAGAAACTGTAATAAATATTGTCGATGAAATTTACTTTACAAATAGCTGTGGCTATTTTATACTATGTCTACAGCGACTCTTAAGGGGGCTTTCGCTCCCTTATTTTCTTTTTTCCGAAAACGGAAAGTCAACATTCAAATCAGGGCATCCTGCCCGTATTATTTTCAAAGCAAGAAAGGAACTGAATATGCAGAAAGACTATGAAACATTCGTAGAGAAACTGGAGATTGGTATTTACGAGGCTACAGGGATTCCGAGGGAAAATATTTCTTTTGAGAAAGAAGGCGGGAGGTTTGCGCCTGTAGGAGACAGACTGCTGGTGAAGTTTGCAGAGCATGATGATGCCTGGGAGGTCTGTGGACTTTATACACAGGAACTTTTTAAATCTTATCAGAATGGCAGTCCGTTTGAGGAAATTATAAAAGAAATCACAGATGATCTGAATCGGATAAAAAAGGCGGATATTTATGAGAAAACAAGAGTGATCAGGGATTATGAGAAGACAAAACCCCGCCTGTTTATAAGATTGCTGAATGCAGATAAATATTCCGCGGATCTTCAGGATGCGGTGTATAAAACTCTTGGTGATATTGCACTTGTGCTTTATATGAAAGTTACGGAATATGAAGGATGTGTGACAAGTACAAAAATCCGGCAGGGAATGCTGGAACAGTGGGGGAAAGAATGTGATGAAGTGTTTAAGGAGGCGATTCTCAATACGTATTTCATGAGTCCGCCAAGAATTTACAGATGGGAACAGATGATTTTTAATCCGGAATATGAAGGTGAAAGTTTTATGAATCTGGGTGATAAGTGTGAATTGAAGAAAGATGCAATGGGAAATTGTCTCAGTACAACGAAGAAAACAAATGGTGCAGTTGCAGTGTTCCTGCCGGGAGTGGCAGAACAATTGGCATATATGCTGGATTCCGATTTCTATATGGTGTTTACCAGTGTACATGAGGTAATGATCCACAATGATAAATTTGTAGAACCTGAAGATTTGCAGTGTGTTTTGCGGGATACGATCAGGGAGGCTACACCGAAAGAGGACTATCTGACGTCGAGAATCTACCAGTACAATAGGGAAACACATAAATTTATCTGTGTAACTCCACTGGAAAAAGATGAGAAATAAAAATATGAGAGTACTCTGTAAAAAGTACTCTCATATAAAGGATATTTAGAAACGTTATGAGTAATTTATACGGTTATCCGAGCAGTGCAGAGTCATTGCTGAACTCTTCTCCGCTTGCTTTTTCAAACTGATCCAGAAGGTTTTTAACTGTCAGTTTTTTCTTTTCTTCTCCCTGGATATCCAGAATGATTTTTCCTTCCATCATCATGATCAGACGATTGCCATGTGCAATAGCGTCCTTCATGTTGTGAGTGATCATCAATGTCGTAAGGTGATCGCGGTTTACGATCATATCTGTAATCTCCAGAACTTTGGCAGCTGTTTTCGGATCAAGAGCTGCGGTATGTTCATCCAGAAGCAGAAGCTTTGGTTTCTGAAGCGTTGCCATCAGAAGAGTAAGAGCCTGTCTCTGACCACCCGAGAGAAGCCCTACTTTAGAAGTCAGTCTGTCTTCCAGACCAAGACCAAGAATTTTCAGGAGCTCTTTGTATTCTTCGCGCTCTGCTTTAGTGATTCCGGAGCGGAGAAGACGGGATTTTCCGCGGCGTTTTGCAAGTGCAAGGTTTTCTTCGATACCCATTGTTGCAGCGGTTCCTGTCATTGGATCCTGAAACACACGTCCAAGGTATGTAGCACGTTTATGTTCAGAAAGTTTTGTAACATCAATATTGTCGATAAGAATCTGTCCTTCATCAACCGGCCAGGTTCCTGCAACAGCATTTAGCATAGTAGATTTGCCGGCGCCGTTTCCTCCGATAACAGTTACAAAATCGCCTTCGTTCAGCTTCAGGTTCAGACCATTTAATGCACGTTTCTCATTAATGGTTCCGGGATTAAAGGTTTTATAGATATTTTTAAGTTCAAGCATTTTTATTTACCTCCCCTTTTGGCTGGTTTATTAAAGTATTTGCCTTTCCAGTATGGGAATGCAAGGAAGAGAGCAACTACGATTGCGGACAGCATCTTCAGCAGGTCAGTGTCGATACCCATCCAGATAACAATCTGAAGTACCAGATAATACAGAATGGAACCGAAGATAACTGCTAACAGGCGAAGGGCAAAGTTGCGGAAAATACGTCCAAAGATTGCCTCACCAATAATAACTGCTGCCAGACCGATAACGATGGAACCACGTCCCATGTTGACATCTGCAAATCCCTGATACTGTGCAAGGAGTGCACTGGAAAGTCCTACCAGACCGTTGGAAATCATAAGTCCGAGAACTTTATTCCTGTTTGTGTTGATACCCTGGGCGCGTGACATATTTGGGTTACATCCGGTTGCGCGAAGGGAACAGCCAAGCTCTGTTCCAAAAAACCAGTAGAGAATGGCAATCAGGAGAATACACATAACTGCTACAATAAAAATTGTGTTTTTGGAAAGAGATGCATTTTTTATATGTCGCAGGGAAACCAGAAGATTATATTTATCAACGTTGATTGCCTGATTTGCTTTTCCCATGATTTTCAGGTTTACGGAATACAGAGATAACTGTGTCAGGATTCCGGCAAGGATTGCGGGAATTCCCATAAAGGTGTGAAAAATTCCGGTTACAAGGCCTGCCAGCATTCCGGCGAGAGTAGCGGCCAACATAGAAATCCAGACATTATGACCGGAAAGCATCATCATAATACACACTGCACCACCGGTGCACATAGTGCCATCAACTGTAAGGTCTGCAATATCAAGAATACGGAAAGTGATATAAACACCGATTGCCATAATTCCCCAGATCAGACCCTGGGCTACTGCACCCGGAAGTGCAGTGATTAATGTTATAATTTGCATTTGTAATTTCCTCCTGTTGAGATGCGAAAAGCGAGAGAGGCGTCAAACCTTTCCCGCTGATCGCATATAAATTGAATTTTTTATAACTGTTTGATAAGCTGTTATTTAAAATCCTGTTGGTGTGAGTATTTTTCAACTGTCTGACCGGATTTATTTGGCAGCTTCTTCAGTTGCATTATCTTCTGTTGTTTCATCAGAAGATTCGTCTGCTGCCGTTGCATCATCAGAAGCCTCTTCTGTGTCTTCAGCAGCTTCACCGATTGCAACATAATCGTCCGGAACTTCGATGCCCAGCTCTTCGCAGATATCTTTGTTATATTCTTTTGTGAAGTTTGGTGCATATTCGATCGGCATTGTGGAAATATCTTCACCGTCCTTTAAAATCTTAACAGCCATCTTACCGGTTGTAACACCAAGGTCATAATAGCTGATGGAAAGTGTCGCAACACCGCATCCGCTGCAGATACCTTCTTCGCCTGTGATTACCGGAACTTTTGCCGGAAGGCAGATGTTGTTGATGATCTCTGTGTTGGAAGCAACTGTATTATCTGTCGGTACATAAATTACATCACTTGCGTCAGTTGCTGTTGTAGCAACAGAAGAGAGATCATTAGAGTCAGAGAATGCATAATATTCACATGTATATCCGAGTTTTTCAAGTTCAGCTTTTACTGTATCTACCTGATACTGAGAGTTTGCTTCGGCAGAACAGTAGAGAAGACCTACATTTTTTGCATCCGGGAAAAGTTCATTGAGCATTGCTGCCTGCTGATCAAGGGGAGCAAGGTCTGCAGTTCCGGAAATATTTCCGCCCACAGTCCCGTCGAAATCATCCAGTCCAAGTGCAACACCGTATTCAGTAACAGAAGTACCAAGAATCGGAATATCGCTTGTTCCTGCTGCAGCTGCCTGAAGAGCAGGAGTTGCATTTGCAAGAATCAGGTCAACATTATTGGAAACGAAGCTGTTAATGATTGTAGAACAGGTGTTGGAATCTCCCTGTGCGTTCTGCTCGTCAAAGGTAACTGCGTCTTCTCCCAGTTCTTTGGTGACTTCATCCTTGAATCCCTGTGTCGCAGCGTCGAGAGCTTCGTGCTGTACAAGCTGACAGATACCGATTGTATATTTGTCTCCGTCAGCAGCACTTGCTGTTACTGCGCAGGTTCCCATAGCCATGGCTGCTGCAAGAGTGATTGCTAATGCTTTTCTTTTCATAATGATATATCCTCCTAATATAATGTTTAAATTAAGTCAGGTAAGAATTGCGTTTATTATTTGATAATATAAAACTTACCTGAATCCGAAAGATTTTCTGCAGGGAAAGCAGTACTGGTAAATGATTCGGATAATGTCATCGGGCTATTCGACTATGACGTTTTAAAGTATAACGCTTTAGTGTGAAAAAGTCAAGCGACCTGCACAATTATATTTTTAATTCATATAGTATAAAGAGTATATGAAGAAAGCAGAGTGTCGTCATGGCATATTCGATCATGCTGGATGCCGGACATGGAGGTCAGGATCCGGGAGCCGTATATAAGGGAAGACAGGAAAAGAATGACAATCTTAAACTTGCTCTTGCGGTAGGTGAGATTTTAAAAAATAAAGGGATTGACATCTCTTATACCCGTACCGGTGATGTCTATCAGACACCTTTTGAGAAGGCACAGCTTGCAAATCAGGCAGGAGTAGATTACTTTATTTCATTTCACCGAAACAGCAGTCCAAAGGAAAATCAGTATAATGGAGCGGAAGTTCTGATTTATGATAAAAGCGGGATTAAATATCAGATGGCTGAGAATATTCTGGGAGCTCTGGGAGAAGTGGGATTCCGCGAAATCGGTGTAAAAGAGCGGCCGGGACTTGTGGTCCTCAGACGAACCAGGATGCCGGCTCTTTTAATAGAAACCGGATTTATCAATTCCGAAGAAGATAATAAACTGTTTGATAACAAGTTTAGCGATATAGCTCAGGGAATTGCAGATGCGATTCTTGGAAGCCTGGATGAGGAAACAGTGCAGGAACCGCTTTATTACAGAGTGCAGACTGGAGCGTTCAGAAAAAAAGAGAATGCGGACCGTATGTTATATCAGTTACTGGAAAAAGGTTATCCCTCTTTTATGTTACATGAAAACGGATTGTATAAAGTTCAGACAGGTGCCTATCAGCAGATTGGTAATGCAGTAAATATGGAGCAGAGACTGAGGGATGATGGTTACAGTACGGTTATTGTGACAAAATAGCCTTCTGGAAATATTGGAAGTCTGTGCATCGCGAAGCGTGTTGCTGTGAACAGAGTGAACAGTAACATAAGCAGTGGGGGACATAGTTTTAAGAATTAACTTGGTTGTACGTTAATAGAAAAAATATGGTACACTGTATCTATCTATAGAAATTCCATAGAAATCTTCGTAAATAATGCATATTGTTCCGGTTCATCAGAGCGTGAATTTTTGTTGGACTGTTACAAACGCATTATTTGAGAGGTGCTGTAGAAAAAACAGATAACGAGGAGTTAGTAATGATGAATAACGTATATGAAAAATTTTTAAAAAGTTCAGAAGAGTTTATTTTTGCAGAAAACAAGCCGGAAAAATCTGACATTATTTTTGTCCCTGGAAATGGTTATCCGCAGATGGCGGAAAAAGCAGCAGAATTGTTTAAGAAAGGGATGGCGGACTGGATTCTGCCCAGTGGAAAATACAGCGTAGTAAATGGAAAGTTTTCAGGCGTTCTTGAAAAAAGCAATGTATATGATAAGGAATATGGAACAGAATGGGAATTTCTCAGGGATGTTCTTATAAAAAACGGAGTTCCGGATCAGAAAATCCTGAAAGAAGATCAGGCAACCTTTACTTATGAGAACGCAATTTATTCCAGACAGGTGACAGATCATGCAGAACTGGAAATAGAAAGAGCGATTTTGTGCTGCAAATCTTACCATGCAAGAAGATGTCTGATGTATTATCAGCTCTTGTATCCGGAAACAGAATTTTATGTGGTGCCTGTGAATGCAGATGAAATTACCAGAGAAAACTGGAGAAAGAACGAAGAAGGAATTGATGCGGTTACAGGAGAACTCTCCAGAATCGTGAAACAATTTTCACTGATGCTGGAGAGATGACAGTTACGGCTGTTCTTCTGTTTCGGTTTTCTTCTCGGGAAGCCAGATGTGGACAAGTTCGATTCTGTTCTTGTCCAGACGGTCAACAACCAGGCGGATGCCACTTTCAAGTGTGACAGACTGACCCTCTTTGGGAAGGCAGTCAAGCTGTTCAATAATATATCCGCCAATAGAATCATAATCTTCAGATTCCAGATTAATATGGAGGGCTTCGTTGATATCATCCAGCTTGGCAGAACCCTGAACAACATATTCTCTTTCAGGCTGGATTTCTTTAATATCTTCGACTTCATCCTCATCGTATTCGTCGCGAATCTCACCTACGATCTCTTCCAACAGGTCTTCCAATGTGACCAGACCGGCTGTGGCACCGTATTCGTCCAGAACGATTGCCAGATTGACGGATGCTTTACGCATTTCGATCATCAGGTCTGCTGTAGCTTTGTATTCATAGGTAAAATAAGGCTCACGCAGGATGTTGCGGATTGAAAAAGGTTTGTCCTTTGGATAAACAAGAAGATCTTTCATATTGATAATACCGATTACGTTATCAGTGTTGTCCTCATAAACCGGAAAACGGGTATGCATATCTTCACTGAAGACCGCCATAAGTTCATCATAGGAAAAATTGATATCTATAAAGGTCATGTCGATTC
The DNA here is from genome assembly GCF_020553185.1 of Blautia sp. MSK18_10. NCBI lineage: Bacteria > Bacillati > Bacillota > Clostridia > Lachnospirales > Lachnospiraceae > Blautia > Blautia sp. MSK18_10. Next base: position 14,188 of record NZ_JAJCGT010000023.1, read on the forward strand.
TGGGAATCATGACATCTTTTGCAGTTGAATCGCCAAAATCAAACACATTGTAGATCATCTGTTTTTCTTCGTTTTCAATGACGCCGTCTTTTTCACCTACATTGACCAGGGTACGCAGTTCATGTTCAGTCATGGCATTTGCCTTTTCGTCCGGGTTAACATGCAGAATGACCAGTACACCTTCTGTTATTTTATTTACAATGAAAACAACGGGAGTAAGGAGAATCATAAGTCCGTATATTATTCTTGAATAGGCCAGGGACAATTTTTCAGCATGGATTGTTGCCAGGTTTTTGGGGGTTATCTCACCGAAAATGAGAATCAGCAGAGTCAGGATGCCGGTTGTGATTCCTACATATGCGTTTCCCAGAATCTTTATGGTGAGTGTAGTCATGAGAGAAGAAACAGACATATTTACAATGTTGTTTCCGATTAATACGGTACTGAGCATCTTTGGGGAATTGGAAATTATTTTTTCCAGAATAACAGCACGTTTGTTGCCCTGCTCGGCAAGAGACTGTATCCGAATCTTATTTACGGTTGTCATAGCGGTTTCCGCAGAAGAAAAAAATGAAGAAAGTGCGATCAGTATCAGAATCGCCACCGCCTGAAAGGCAATACTTGAATCCAAGATTTATTCACTCCTTTTGATTATCTTTATTGATTGAATCATATCATAAAACATTTAAGCAAAATATACATGATTTCATATAAAAAATCAAGAAAAAGCTTTTGGTTCAAAGATAGTATAAAAAAATTTAAAAGAGGACTGTCGAAAAAGTAAGATTTGTGTTATAATTCACTCGATTAAAATGAAAAAAAACATTACAGAATATTTACAAAATGATAAAAGTTTGATAATATACAGATATGTAATATTATTGTATTACGTAAAAAGAGAACTGATATTTGGCTGAAAGTAAAAAAATGATTATCAGGAAACATAAGAATCGAATATAAATATAGAGGTGCGATATGTCCAATAATATAAATAGAATAAGAAAAAATAAATTAAAAGGAACGGGTATTTTTGCGGCAGCGGCTTTAACAGCGGCTTTGATTGCAGGAAATAATATACCGGGTGTAACAAGACAGGTCAGTGCGGCTGAGTCACAGGAGAATACTGTGTCTTCTCTGATCCCGGACAACATCACGCTTGATAAGCCTGTAGAACTTGCGGATGTAGAACTTCCGGCAACGGAATATGGAACTTTTGAATGGGCAGATGGAAGTTTCGTTCCTGCACAGCGTGTACAGAGCTGTGAGGTACTTCTTATACCGGCAGAAGGGCAGGATTTAAGCCATGTGGATGGATGGGATCCGGAGAGCGGCGCGGTTGTCGGTTACATCAATGTAATAGTGAACAGTATTACGGATGGTGATAATGTTGATAAGACAGAAGGCTCAGGTAAAACAGATCCAACAGAAAATGCAGATCCAACAGAAACGCCTGAAACTTCGTCAGAAAAACCTGCCGCAGATGAAAACGCTGATACAGACAATAAAGAAGATAAGGAAAGTAAATCAGATCAGGATAATAAAACTGATACAGACAATGAAGAGAATGAGATTGAAGAAGATAAAACAGATAATAAAAACAACAAAGATAATAACAGCAATGCAGATAAGACGGATAAAGATACAGAAACTACCGGTAAGCTGGAACCTGCAGATGATATGACACAGGATAAAGAAGATACGAAGAAAGATGATGAAGATGGCGCAGATGATAATATCTTTGATAATCCTGTTCTGCCGGACGATAAGGATGACCGTCCTACAGATGCAGAGGATTCTCTTTCTGATGAAGAAAAAGAAGAGAGGGCCGCACTTAATCATACCTGCGACGGTATTACAGTAAGCGGAGTTAATCTTCCATGGTATGTACAGTTCAGAGTTTCAAGCGGTGACAGCTATCAGTTTACCAATGAATCAGATGCAATGATTTTCCAGTCTTATGAATTTGAACTCTGGGATCTTAAGAATAATACAGAATATGAGATCCCTAATGGAGATTATATCAGTGTCACTGTGCCGGTAAAATCCGGATATCAGTATACTATCGAACATCTCCTGGACAACGGGGCAACTGAGACGATTATTCCGAGTGTAGAGAATGGTATTATGGTATTCAGCACACATTCTTTCAGTCCATTTGGAATTGCAGGAAGCAGACAATTAGTAGGACCTGATGCGGGGAATGATACGGACGACACAGATGCGGTAACTCCTGCACCGGCTTCCTCCGACAGTCAGAGCTCTGATTCCGGAAAGAACAATACAGTATCTGTGAATGACAGTTCTGACAGCAAAAATGGTTCTTCTTCTGATCAGAATGATAATTCAACGGAAAATAAAGCTGTGAAAAATAACAATACAGTAAATACCGGAGATACAACATCAATTATGCCGTTTGTGATACTGTTTGTGGCAGCTGCAGTGATCGCCGGTGTGGCTGTATTTATAAAAAAGAGAAAGAAATAAAAGAATAACACTGATTCCTCCCCCATATAGTTTAACAGGAGGGGGAGCAATGAAAGTCAGAGCAATTTTGAAATCACTATTATTTGCATATGCATTAACAGGAGTGGCATTACTGCTTTTGGCCCTGGTACTGTTTGCTTTTGATCTGGGAGAAACAGCTGTAGATGCGGGGATTATTATAATTTATGTACTTGCATGTTTCATGGGAGGCTTTATGGCAGGCAGAATTGTGCGTAAAGACAAATATCTCTGGGGTGTTATCACAGGTCTGGCTTACTATGTATTACTGTTGACTGTCTCTGTTATGGCAAAAGGCGGCTGGGATATGAGTGCAGCGCATGCAGTTACAACATTTTTTATGTGCACAGGCGGTGGAACACTGGGTGGAATGCTGTCGTAAAAAAAAGCTTTTAAAATGAAAAGATATATGATATACTATGCCAAGAATATAATTACATAAGGAGGATAGAGTTATGGAACATATCAAAACCCTGAATACAAAGAATTTACAGAACACTGTAAAAAAAGGTGGATGTGGCGAGTGCCAGACTTCCTGCCAGTCCGCATGTAAAACTTCCTGTACAGTAGGAAACCAGAGCTGCGAGCAGAAATAAGATCAGCTATGGAGAAATGAGATAAGCAGCGGAACTTTTATTCCGCTGCTTATCTTACGCTTAGAAAGGATTTTAGTAAAATGAGTCTGATTCACCGTTATAAAAGCAATGGCTTTAATATTGTACTGGATATCAACAGTGGATGCATCCATCTGGTAGATGAGGTTACATATGAGGTTCTTCCATATCTGGAAGAGGGCCTTGGCACAGAAGCTATTGCAGAGAAACTGGAAAACAAATATAACAGAGAAGATATTGAGACATCTGTAAGAGAATGTAATAAGCTGAAAGAAGATGGAATGCTTTTTACAAAAGATGTTTATGAGAATGTAATTGAAGAATTTTCAAATAACCGGCAGACCGTTGTAAAAGCATTGTGCCTGCACATTGCTCATGACTGCAATCTGGCCTGCCGTTATTGTTTTGCCGAAGAAGGCGAATATCATGGCAGAAGAGCTCTTATGTCTTATGAAGTCGGCAAAAAAGCTCTTGATTTCCTGATCGCGAACTCCGGTTCCAGAAAAAACCTGGAAGTAGATTTCTTTGGCGGCGAGCCGCTGATGAACTGGCAGGTTGTAAAAGATCTGGTAAAATATGGCAGAGAGCAGGAAAAGCTTCACAATAAGAAATTCCGTTTCACTTTAACAACAAACGGAGTTCTTCTGAATGATGAAGTAATGGAATTCTGCAATAAAGAGATGGGCAACGTTGTACTGAGTGTGGACGGACGTAAGGAAGTACATGATTACATGCGTCCATTCAGAAAAGGTGCAGGAAGCTATGACCTGATCATGCCGAAGTTCCAGAAGTTTGCAGAATCCAGAAATCAGGACAAGTATTATGTAAGAGGTACTTTTACTCACCATAATCTTGATTTCTCCAAGGATGTGCTTCATCTGGCAGATCTTGGATTCAAACAGATTTCTGTAGAGCCTGTAGTTGCGGCTGATACGGAGGAATATGCGATCCGCGAGGAGGATATCCCCCAGATCATGGAAGAGTATGATACTCTTGCAAAAGAAATGATTAAAAGAGAGAAAGAGGGAAAAGGATTTAACTTCTTCCATTTTATGATCGACCTTACAGGTGGCCCTTGTGTATACAAGAGACTGTCAGGCTGCGGTTCAGGAACAGAGTACCTGGCTGTAACACCCTGGGGTGATTTTTACCCATGTCACCAGTTTGTTGGTGAAGAACAGTATCTCATGGGAAATGTAGATGAAGGCATCACAAAGCCGGAAATCCAGAAGGAATTCGGCGGATGCAACGTTTACACAAAGAAAGACTGCAAAGACTGCTTCGCACGTTTCTACTGTAGTGGCGGATGTGCGGCAAATGCATTCCATTTCCAGGGAGATATCAAAGGCAATTATGAAATCGGATGCGAACTCCAGAGAAAACGTGTGGAGTGCGCCATCATGATAAAAGCCGCACTGGCATGTGATTAGTGGGCAGTAATCTGTCTGACTGATACCGCCGTCGGCTGTTATCATAACAGAAAATGGCTGGCAGGCGGATGAACATGACCGCGGACAAAAAATCAAGAAGGGAAAAGAACTATGAAGAAAAGTAAAGGAATCGTAGTGCTGCTTCTGACACTGATCCTGACTGTGTTCTTTTGCTTTACTGCAGCCGTAGGTATCGGTCCTACCGGAACCGGTGCAGCAAAACATATCAACACGGGTCTTGATCTTGCCGGTGGTGTCAGCATTACCTACCAGGCTAAGGAGAGCAATCCGACAAGCGAAGAGATGTCAGATACGATCTACAAGCTTCAGAAGCGTGTAGAGCAGTACAGTACTGAGGCTCAGGTATACCAGGAAGGATCAGACCGTATTACAGTTGAAATTCCTGGTGTTACAGATGCAGATACTATTCTGAATGATCTGGGTAAACCAGGTTCCCTGTATTTCATCACAAAAGAAGATGCTGACGGAAACCAGAACTTTACTACAGGACAGGATGGATATGTTCTCTCCAGAACTATGGATGAGATCAAGGAATCCGGAAGTGTTGTTCTGGAAGGTTCTGATGTAGCAGATGCCCAGGGTGGTGCGATCCAGAATCAGAACACAAGTGCAAAGGAATATGTGGTAAGTCTTACTCTTACTTCTGATGGAGAAAACAGTGGTAAAACAAAATTTGCAGAAGCTACAAAGAATAATGTAGGCAAGCAGATCGCTATCGTCTATGACAATAACATTATCAGTGCTCCGAATGTAAATGAAGAGATTTCCGGCGGAAAAGCACAGATCAGCGGAATGTCTGACCTGGAAGAAGCACAGAACCTTGCTTCTTATATCCGTATCGGTTCTCTGGGACTGGAACTGGAAGAACTTCGTTCCAGTGTTGTAGCTGCACAGCTTGGTGAAGAAGCAATCTCTACAAGTGTTCTTGCAGGTGCGATCGGTCTGATCATCGTTATTATCTTTATGATCATTGCATACCGCATACCTGGTATAGTTGCAGGTATTGCACTGATTCTTTATACATCATTAATGCTGATCACGCTGAATGCCTTTGATATTACTCTTACTCTTCCGGGTATTGCGGGTATTATCCTTGGTATCGGTATGGCGGTGGATGCCAATGTTATTATTTATGCCCGAATCAGAGAGGAAATTGGTGCAGGAGTTTCAGTAAGGAATTCTATTAAGTCCGGTTTCAGCAAAGCTTTCTCTGCAATCTTTGATGGAAATATTACAACACTGATCGCAGCCTTTGTGCTGATGTGGCTTGGTTCAGGTACTGTTAAGGGATTTGCTTATACACTTGCCCTTGGTATCGTGATCTCCATGTTTACAGCACTGGTTGTATCCAGACTGATTGTAAATGCACTTTATGCAGTTGGTGTACGTGATCCGAAATTCTACGGATCTGCAAAAGAACGTAAGGCAGTTGATTTCCTTGGAAAGAAGAAAGTATTTTTTGCTATTTCCATTATCCTGATCCTCTGCGGTCCGGCAGCGATGTTTGCTAATTCGCATGCAGGAAACAAAGCGTTAAATTACAGCCTTGAGTTCTCAGGCGGTACTTCTACAACTGTTACATTTAACGAAGATATGGATATTAAGACCATTGATTCTGAAGTAACTCCTGTTGTAGAAGAGGTGACAGGAGATAAAAATGTTCAGCCTACAAAGGTAGTCGGAACAAATCAGGTTGTGATTAAGACACGTTCTCTGAATCAGAGCGAACGTGAAGCTCTGCAGAGTGCACTGGTCGAGAAATTTGGTGTAGATGACAGCACGATTTCCACAGAAAGTATTTCTTCTACAGTAAGTAGTGAAATGCGTCGTGATGCGATCGTAGCCGTTATAGTAGCTACAATCTGTATGCTTCTTTATATCTGGTTCAGATTTAAAGACATCCGTTTTGCAAGCAGTGCGGTATTGGCGCTTCTGCATGATGTTCTGGTTGTACTTGCATTCTATGCTATTGCCAGAGTATCTGTCGGTAATACATTTATTGCCTGCATGCTTACGATCGTAGGTTATTCTATCAATGCTACAATCGTTATTTTTGACCGTATACGTGAGAACCTTCACAGTGGTTCCAGAGAAAAACTGGCAGAAATTGTAAACACAAGTATCACCCAGACTCTTACAAGAAGTATTTATACCTCTTTTACAACTTTTGTTATGGTAGCTGTTCTTTATATCATGGGTGTTTCTTCTATCCGTGAATTTGCAGCACCTCTGATGGTTGGTGTTCTTGTCGGTGCATATTCTTCTGTATGTATTACAGGTGCGTTGTGGTATGTGATGAAAAAGAAATTTGCAGGAAAAGGACAGCCGGCAATTGCTGCAGCTTCCGCATCTGCAAAGTCCTCTTCAAAGCCGAAGAAAGCACGTGATGTATCACAGAAAGATCCGACTCAGCCAAAGAAGAAAAACAGAAAAAGAGTAGCTGAACGTCTGGCTGCCGAAGAAGCAGCTAAAAAACAGCAGAATGATGATGCTGAATAAAACAATAAGTGTCTGAAAAACAGGCAGACAGAAATATCCCGGGGTAAAACTCCGGGATATTTTTATGAGGAGAGAAAATATATGGAGAAATGGGTAATAGCAGCAAAAAGAGCAGATTTTAACCAGATCGGTCAACAGTTTCATATTGATCCGGTGATTGCGAGACTGATCAGGAACAGAGATGTGATCGGAGAAGATAAGATAAGAGAGTATCTGTCAGGAACAGTACAAGAGCTTCCTTCTCCCTGGCTGATGAAGGATATGGAAAAAGCTGTAGATATCCTGGAGAAAAAAATATCGCAGAAAGCAAAAGTCCGTATTATTGGTGATTATGATATTGATGGTGTGACCTCTACATACATTTTAATGAAAGGCCTTGCGAGAATCGGAGCAGATGTGGATACTTATATTCCGGACAGAGTTGCAGACGGATATGGGATTCATGCACATCTTATAGAAAGAGCGGAAACGGACCGGATCGATACAATCGTGACCTGTGATAATGGAATTGCTGCGGCTGCTGAAATCCAGATGGCAAAGGATAAGGGAATGACAGTGATTATTACAGATCATCACGAGGTTCCTTACAGGGAGGAAAAGGGAGAACGCCAGATGGTGCTTCCTCCGGCAGATGCGATTTTGAATCCGAAACAATATGATTGTCCATACCCGAATAAAAACCTGTGTGGGGCAGTGGTGGCCTTTAAATATATTGCAGCACTTTACGAGAGATTTGGTGTTCCGGCAGAGGAGCTGGAAGATTATTATGAACTGGCGGCTATTGCAACAGTAGGAGATGTTATGGATCTTCAGGGAGAGAACAGGATTCTGGTAAAAGAAGGGCTGTGCCGTCTGAAAAATACCAAAAATCAAGGATTGCAGGAACTGATCCGTGCAAATTCTCTGGAAGATGCTAAAATCACAGCTTATCATATCGGATTTGTGCTGGGACCATGTATCAATGCCAGTGGCAGACTGGATACAGCTGCCCGTTCTCTTGCACTTCTCAATGCAAAAACAAAGGAAGAAGCAGCAAGGCTTGCCGGAGATCTTACAGCTCTTAATCAGAGCCGAAAAGCTCTCACTGAGAAAGGAAAAGAAGAGGCAATCCGGATCATAGAGACTACAGAGCTGAAAAATGACAGAGTACTGGTAGTTTATCTTCCGGATTGTCATGAAAGTCTTGCCGGTATTATAGCAGGCAGGATCAGGGAAAAATATCACAGGCCTGCCTTTGTATTGACGGGCGGTGAGGCAAGTGCAAAAGGAAGCGGAAGATCAATAGAAAGTTACTCTATGTATGAAGAACTGGTAAAATGTGCAGACCTGATGATACAGTTTGGAGGTCATCCGATGGCAGCAGGTCTTTCTATAGAAGAAAAAAATATAGAAGAATTCCGGAGACGCCTCAATGTCAACTGTACGTTGACGGACGAAGAATTGCGTCCTAAGATCGTGATTGATGTGCCGATGCCTGTGTCTTATATTACAAAAGAACTGGTAGAACAGATTTCGCTTCTGGAACCCTTTGGAAAAGGGAATACAAAACCGGTCTTTGCACAGAAAAATCTCAGAGTGCTTGATTACAGTATTATCGGGAAAAATAAAAATGTAGTAAAACTAAAACTTCTCGATCCGCAGGGGATTTCAGTGGAAGGCATTTATTTCGGAGAAGCAGAGGATTTTGTGAACTTTATCAGGGAAAAAGACAGTATTTCTGTTACTTATTATCCGGAGATCAACAGATTCAGGGGACGAGAGAGTCTTCAGATTATTATTCAGAATTACTGTTAATATTACCGCCTGTTTTGTAACCGCCGGTAAGCCTGGAAATACAAATGTCAGGGCTTAACAGTAACTTGATTCTGAAATAAAAAGGTGATATACTATAAAATATTTATGAGCGAACAGCAATATAACACACACTGGAGGAGAAATAAAATGAAGAAAATTGAAGATTATGTATTAAGTATACCGGATTTTCCTGAACCGGGGATTATTTTCAGAGATATTACAAGTGTTCTGCAGGATGCGGATGGCCTGCAGTTGGCAATCGACTCCATGCAGGACTGTCTTAAGGATATAGATGTGGACGTGATTGCAGGAACAGAGTCCAGAGGCTTTATCTTTGGTGTACCGATCGCATATAATCTTCATAAACCATTTGTACCGATTCGTAAAAAAGGCAAACTTCCCCGCGAAACAGTATCTGTAAGCTATGATCTGGAATATGGCAGTGCAGAGATTGAAATGCATAAAGATTCCATAAAACCAGGTCAGAAAGTGGTTATCGTTGATGATCTGATCGCAACAGGCGGTACGATCGAAGCAGCGATCAAGCTGGTGGAACAGCTTGGCGGTGAGGTTGTCAAGGTTGTATTTCTCATGGAACTTGCAGGTTTAAAGGGACGCGAAAGACTGAATGGGTATGATGTAGCGTCCGTAATTTGTTATGATGGTAAATAAGCACAGCTGATTGTGCAGGACAGGCAGGTGGGAGCATATGACAGAGATAACAAAAAGTACAGAAGCAAAAAAAGATGAAATGCAGGTTGAAAAAGAGAAGCTGGAATCTGTAAAGAGAGCAGATGCGGCAGTAAAGACCATGCATGATTTTACAAGTCCGGAGGTGCTTTATAAAGAACTGATAAACAGTGTTCTGAAGTATCATCCATCAACAGATATTTCCATGATAGAGAAGGCATATAAGGTTGCAAGTGAAGCTCATGAAGGACAGAAGAGAAAGTCCGGAGAGCCATATATCATTCATCCTTTGTGTGTTGCCATCATTCTGGCAGATCTGGAACTTGACAAAGAAACGATAGTTGCAGGTCTTCTTCATGATGCAGTTGAAGATACCTGGATGACCTATGAGGAAGTGGAGAAGGAATTTGGTTCAGAGGTTGCACTTCTTGTGGATGGTGTTACCAAGCTGGGACAGTTATCTTATTCTGCGGATAAAGTAGAAGTTCAGGCAGAGAACCTCAGAAAGATGTTTCTTGCCATGGCTAAGGATATCAGAGTTATTCTGATCAAGCTTGCAGACCGTCTTCATAATATGCGTACCTTACAGTATATGCGTCCTGAAAAGCAGCAGGAAAAGGCCAGAGAGACCATGGATATTTATGCTCCTATTGCCATGCGTCTGGGTATTTCCAAGATAAAGGTAGAGCTGGATGACCTGTCGCTGAAATACCTTAAGCCGGATGTATATTATGACCTGGTGCATAAGGTTGCCCTGCGTAAAAGCGAGAGAGAACAGTTTGTAGGTGCGATTGTAAAAGAAGTTAAGAAACATATGGATGATGCCAATATTAAGGCGCAGGTGGACGGACGTGTAAAACACTTTTTCAGCATCTACAAGAAGATGGTAAATCAGGATAAGACTATTGATCAGATTTATGATTTATTTGCTGTCCGTATTCTTGTAGATACAGTGAAGGATTGTTATGCTGCCCTTGGTGTGATCCATGAGATGTATAAGCCGATTCCGGGAAGGTTTAAAGATTATATTGCCATGCCGAAACCCAATATGTATCAGTCATTGCATACCACATTGATCGGACCTAACGGACAGCCCTTTGAAATCCAGATTCGTACTTATGAAATGCACAGAACTGCAGAATATGGTATCGCTGCACACTGGAAATATAAGGAGTCGTCTGACGGAAAAGCTCCTGTAGGTAAGAGTGAGGAAGAGAAACTGAACTGGCTGCGTCAGATTCTGGAATGGCAGAGAGACATGTCTGATAACAAAGAATTCATGAGTCTTCTGAAGAATGACCTGGATCTTTTTGCGGACAGTGTTTACTGTTTTACTCCACAGGGAGATGTTAAAACACTTCCAAGTGGTTCTACACCGGTGGATTTTGCATACAGTGTTCACAGTGCAGTCGGAAATAAGATGGTAGGTGCCAGAGTTAACGGTAAGCTGGTTCCTATTGAATATGAGATCAAAAACGGTGACCGTATTGAGATCATTACTTCCCAGAATTCTCAGGGACCAAGCCGCGACTGGCTGAAACTGGTTAAGAGTACTCAGGCAAAGAACAAGATTAACCAGTGGTTCAAGAAGGAATTAAAAGAAGATAATATTCTTAAGGGTAAGGAGATGCTTGCGCAGTATGCGCGCGCAAAGGGATTTAAGATTGCAAATTATACAAAAACCCAGTATCTGGAGGCTGTTTTGCGTAAATATGGTTTCAGGGACTGGGATTCAGTACTTGCTGCAATTGGTCATGGCGGATTGAAAGAAGGTCAGGTTTTCAATAAGCTGGTAGAGGCTTATGATAAGGAAAATAAGAAGAATCTGACAGATGAGCAGGTTCTTGAGGCTGCTTCTGAGACACAGGAGAAGCTTCACATTGCCAAGAGCAAGAGCGGCATTGTGGTAAAAGGAATCCATGATGTGGCAGTCCGTTTTTCCAAGTGCTGTAATCCAATCCCGGGTGATGAGATTGTAGGCTTTGTTACAAGAGGACGTGGAATCACAATTCATCGTACAGATTGTGTCAATGTGCTGAATATGTCTGAGACAGACAGGACACGACTGATCGAGGCAGAGTGGCAGCAGCCTGATACCAAGGAAAAAGAGAAGTATATGGCTGAGATTCAGGTTTATGCAAATAACCGTACAGGGCTTCTTGTGGATCTTTCTAAAATATTTACAGAACGTAAGATCGACCTGCGAAGTATCAACAGCCGTACAAGCAAGCAGGAGAAGGCGACTATTTCCATGAGTTTTGAGATTGGAAGCAAAGAGGAACTGCGTTCCCTGATCGAGAAGATCCGTCAGGTAGAGAGTGTCATTGACGTAGAGAGAACTACAGGCTGATCATGGAAAAATCTGCTGAAACATTATTTTATGGAACTGCTGCAGATTGACAGAAAGGAATAACATGAAGAATTTAGAATTACAGAAATGTATATTAGGACCTGTATATACAAATTGCTATCTCCTTAAGAATAAAGAAACCGGAGAACTGATCATTGTTGATCCCGCAGATTGTCCGGAGAAGATTGAAATGAAGATTTCCCGGATGAATGGAAAACCGGTGGCGATTCTTCTTACCCATGGACATTTTGACCACATTCTGGCTGCACAGGCAGTAAAGGAGAAATATAATATTCCGATTTATGCCTGTCGTCAGGAAGAGGAGATGCTCCGCGAACCTTCGATCAATATGACTGTACATTATGGACAGGGATGTTCTATTGTGCCGGATGTATTTCTGGAGGATCTGGATGTTATCAGACTGGCGGGATTTTCCGTTCAGATGATCCATACACCGGGACATACCAAAGGAAGCTGCTGTTATTATCTGAAAGATGAAGGTGTATTGTTCAGCGGTGATACAGTGTTCTATGGCTCTGTTGGAAGAACGGATTTTCCGGGTGGAAGTACAGCAGAAATCGTGAGAAGTCTCCATAAACTGGTAGATTCGCTTCCTGAAGAGACCGAGGTTTTCCCCGGACATGATGCGTCTACCACTATTGGTTATGAAAAGAGGTATAATCCATTTGTGTAAAATAGGCATTCTGTTTGAGAACAGAGATTTTGAACATGATGTTTATGAACTGATCAAAGCGTTTTATCCCGAAGCGGAGATACATACTCTTTATGAAAATGCTGAAGCAGAGTATGACCTCCGCTTCAGTGTGGAACAGGATAATGACAGTTATATCATAAAATACGAAAGGACAGAGAATCTGTCGAAACAGGAAACAGAGCAAAAAGGGGTAATTTCCGCAGACATACTTTCTAAAGAGAATGCAGGCTGTGGAATACAGGATGCTCATGCTCTGAGAAAAGAGAATAAAGATAATATCAAATATGCTCTGTATCAGTTGTTGGTAAAACTGACGGGCAGAACTCTTCCATGGGGAAATCTGACAGGAATACGTCCTGCCAAACTGGCAATGGGAATGATCGAATCCGGAATGAAAAATACGGAAGCAGCCCGGGAGATGCGTGAGAGATATCTGGTAAGTCCGCAGAAAACAGCGCTTGCCATCACTATTGCAAACAGGGAAAGAGAGATTCTGAAGGATATTGACTATGAAAATGGATACAGCCTTTATATTGGAATCCCGTTTTGCCCAAGTATCTGTCTGTATTGTTCCTTCAGCTCCTATCCGCTGAAAGTGTGGGAGAAGAGAACAGATGAATATGTGGAAGCTCTCTGCCGGGAGGTAAGAGAGACTGCTCTTATGATGAAGGGAAGAAAACTGGACACCATCTATATTGGCGGCGGTACCCCGACTACACTGCTTCCACATCAGATCCGTAAGCTCCTGGATACAGTGGGAGAAGCTTTTGGCTATGAAGGACTGGCAGAGTTTACTGTGGAAGCCGGCAGACCGGACAGTATTACACGTGAAAAGCTGATGGCGATCAGGGAGTATCCGGTAACAAGAATTTCCGTAAATCCACAGACTATGAATCAGGAAACCCTGGATATTATCGGCCGCAGACATACTGTGGAGCAGACAAAAGAAGCGTTTCATCTGGCACGAGAGCTGGGATACGATAACATTAACATGGATCTGATCGTAGGTCTTCCGGGTGAGGATATTCACATGGTAGAGCGGACTCTTGAACAGGTTCGTGAACTGGCACCGGACAGTATTACCGTACATTCACTGGCAGTGAAACGTGCAGCAAGGCTGAATATTTTTAAAGAGAAATATCAGGAAATGTCTTTTGAGAATAATCAGGAAATTATGGATCTGACCATGAAAACTGCGTATGAAATGGGAATGGGTCCTTATTATCTGTACAGACAGAAGAATATGAAGGGAAATTTTGAAAATGTTGGCTATGCAAAGGTTGACAAAGCGGGAATTTACAATATACTGATTATGGAGGAAAAACAGCCTATCATCGCACTGGGGGCAGGCGGTTCTTCCAAGCTGGTCTTTGACCATGGACAGAGAATTGAACGTGTGGAGAATGTAAAAGACGTTTCTAATTATATTTCCCGCATTGATGAGATGATCGAGAGAAAACGGACAGCAATAGCTACCTGGCTGTAGGATGTGGAGGTAACATTTTGGACACAGTACAAAAGACAGCGGCAGGTTCACAGCAGAGGATCCTGGAATTTGACCTTGCTTCTGAACTGCATCATGGAATGCTGGTAAGTAATCTGGCTTATGCGGTTGCAGAGGAGATGGGACTGCCGCATGAACAGTGCTATGAGCTTGCAATAGCAGGAATGCTCCATGATATAGGAAAGCTGAAGCTGACAAGTTATATTAACGGACAGGAGCAGGATCCTCTGGTGATCGAGGAACTGAAGTATGTCCGGATGCATTCTACATTGGGATATGAGGAACTTAAAGGGCAGGGATATTCGGATTTTGTATTGGAGAGTATCCTGTACCATCATGAGAATTATGATGGCAGTGGATATCCGTCCAATAAAGCAGGTGATGACATACCCATAGGTGCCCGGATACTCAGAGTCTGCGATGTATATGCAGCATTGATCTCTGACAGACCATACAGAAGAGGATTTGATATTTCTTCAGTTATGGAGTTGATGATTGATGAAGTAAAAAATTTTGATATGCAGGTTTTTCTTGCGTTTCAGAGAGTGGTTCATAATGGAGACGGGCAGAATTTTTATAAAAGAGGAGGACAACATGGCATTAAAGAAGAAACCGGTAACCGGTATGAAGGACATTTTACCAAAAGAGATGGAAATCCGTAATTATGTGATGAACATGATTCGTGAAACATACGGAACATTTGGCTTTTCATCTATAGAGACACCATGTGTGGAGCATATTGAAAATCTTTCCAGTAAACAGGGCGGAGAGAATGAGAAACTTATTTTCAAGATCCTGAAACGTGGGGAGAAACTGAAACTTGCGGAAGCAGAGAAAGAAAGTGATCTGGTTGACTCCGGACTTCGCTACGATCTGACTGTGCCGCTTTCCAGATATTATTCAAACAACGCAAATGAGCTTCCGGCTCCTTTTAAGGCACTTCAGATGGGAAATGTGTGGAGAGCAGACAGACCGCAGAGAGGACGTTTCCGTCAGTTTATGCAGTGTGATATTGATATTCTGGGTGAGCCTACTTATCTGGCTGAGATCGAACTGGTTCTTGCTACCACAACGTTGCTTGGAAAGCTGGATTTCCACAACTTTACGATTCGCATCAATGACAGAAAAATCTTAAAAGCGATGGCGCAATACAGTGGATTCCCACAGGAAAGCTTTGACACTGTGTTTATCATTCTGGACAAGATGGACAAGATTGGTCTGGAAGGTGTTGCAGAAGAACTGGAGAAGGAAGGATTTGCAAAAGAGAGCATTGATACTTATCTTGGACTTTTCAAAGAGATCACTTCTGACATTGAGGGTGTCCGTTATTGCAAGGAGAAATTAAAAGATGTTCTGGATCCTAA
This sequence comes from Blautia sp. MSK18_10, assembly GCF_020553185.1. Lineage (NCBI taxonomy): Bacteria > Bacillati > Bacillota > Clostridia > Lachnospirales > Lachnospiraceae > Blautia > Blautia sp. MSK18_10. The sequence goes on from NZ_JAJCGT010000023.1 coordinate 29,671, forward strand.
GGTTGCCGAGGATCTTGAGACTATTATTTCTACTGTGGATTCTGTTAAAACAGCAGACTTCAGGATGTCCTTTGATCCGACTCTGGTACGTGGAATGTCCTACTATACAGGTCCGATCTTTGAGATTTCTATGGATGAGTTCGGCGGCAGTGTAGGCGGCGGCGGACGTTACGATGAGATGATCGGTAAATTTACCGGAAACAATACATCCGCATGTGGTTTCTCCATTGGATTTGAGAGGATCGTAATGCTTCTCCTTGAGAGAAATTACGAAATTCCGACAAAGAATGGAAAGAAAGCATATCTTATTGAGAAGAACATGCCGGCTGATAAGATGCTGACTATTCTGAAACAGGCTCAGGAAGAGCGTAATGCAGGAACTCAGATCAATATTTCTATTATGAAGAAGAATAAGAAATTCCAGAAAGATCAGATGACGGCAGAAGGTTATACAGAGTTTGTTGAATTCTTTAGAGACAGAGTGTAAAGGTCGTTAAATTTTATAATTAATATAGAAAAGCATGAAAAGAGGAAAAAAACATGGCTGAAAGTATGCAGGGACTGCACAGAACATGCCGATGTGCAGAAGTGACAAAGGAAATGATCGGAAAAGAAGTCGTCCTTATGGGATGGGTTCAGAAAGCTCGCGATAAAGGCGGAATTATTTTCGTAGATTTAAGAGACCGCTCAGGTATCATGCAGCTGATCTTTGAGAATGGCAGCATTGATGAAGAAGGTTTCGCAAAAGCGGGAAAACTCAGAAGTGAATTTGTGATCGCAGTTACCGGTGTGGTAGAAGAAAGAGGCGGTGCTGTCAATAAGAATCTTGCAACAGGTGAGATTGAACTGCGTGTAAAATCTCTCCGCGTGCTGTCCGAGGCAGAAGTACCTCCTTTCCCAATCGAGGAAAACTGTAAGACAAAAGATGAAATCCGCCTGAAATATCGTTATCTGGATTTAAGAAGACCTGATCTTCAGAAAAATATTATGCTTAAAAGCAAAGTTATGATGCTCACAAGGCAGTTCTTTGCAAAAGAAGGTTTTCTTGAAATTGAGACACCTATGCTTGGAAAGAGTACACCGGAAGGTGCAAGAGATTATCTGGTACCGTCACGTGTTCATCCGGGACATTTCTATGGTCTGCCACAGTCTCCGCAGCTGTATAAACAGCTTCTGATGTGCTCTGGTTATGACCGTTATATTCAGATAGCAAGATGCTTCCGCGATGAAGACCTTCGTGCTGACAGACAGCCGGAATTTACACAGATCGATATGGAACTTTCTTTTGTAGATGTTGATGATGTTATCGATGTAAATGAGAGATTTCTTGCATATCTGTTTAAAGAAGTTCTTGATATTGATGTAAAACTCCCAATCCAGCGCATCACATGGCAGGAAGCTATGGACAGATTCGGTTCAGATAAACCGGATATGCGTTTCGGAATGGAACTGCACGATGTAAGCGATGTTGTTAAGAACTGTGGCTTCAGTGTATTTACTTCTGCTCTGGAAAACGGCGGCAGTGTCCGCGGTATCAATGCAGAAGGACAGGGCTCCATGCCTCGTAAGAAAATCGACAAACTGGTTGACTTTGCCAAAGGTTACGGTGCAAAAGGTCTGGCATACATTGCAATCGCTGAAGATGGCACAAGAAAATCTTCTTTTGCCAAATTTATGACAGATGAAGAGATGGATGCTCTGGTAGCTGCTATGGATGGTAAAGCCGGTGACCTGCTTCTGTTCGCTGCAGACAAGAAGAAACTGGTTTATGATGTACTTGGTGCACTTCGTCTGGAACTTGCAAAACAGATGGATCTGCTTGACAAGAATGAATACCGTTTTGTTTGGGTAACAGAATTCCCGCTTCTTGAGTGGAGTGAAGAAGAGAACCGTTTCACAGCAATGCATCATCCGTTTACCATGCTTATGGAAGAGGATCTTCCGCTTCTGGATACAGATCCCGGAAAAGTTCGTGCAAAAGCATACGATATCGTATTAAATGGTAATGAAATCGGTGGTGGTAGTGTGAGAATCCACCAGGATGACATTCAGGAGAGAATGTTTGAGGCACTTGGATTCACCAAAGAAGCGGCCCATGAACAGTTCGGATTCCTTCTGGATGCATTCAAATACGGAGTTCCGCCTCACGCAGGACTGGCATACGGACTTGACCGTCTGGTAATGCTTATGGCTAAGGTTGACAGTATTCGTGATGTCATTGCATTCCCGAAAGTCAAAGATGCATCCTGCCTGATGACACAGTCACCAAGTCGTGTAAGTGAAGATCAGTTAAAAGAACTGGAACTGGAAGTCAGACCTGAGGAAGTAACTGAATAAGGATGGAGCTTACAATTCAGACGTTTTTGATTGTATGCCCGTTGGTATTCCTTGCAGGATTAGTTGATTCTATCGCAGGCGGGGGTGGTTTGATCTCCCTGCCTGCGTATCTGCTTGCAGGGGTTCCGATGCACAATGCGATAGCAACGAATAAATTATCCTCGGCAACTGGGACAGCGATTTCAACAGCACGTTTATGTAAGAATAAATTTGTAGACTGGGGAGTTGCACTGCCATGTATTTCCATGGCTCTTGTCGGTTCTTTTGCAGGCGCTCATATTGCGCTTCTTGCCAGTGATAAGATATTAAAATGGATGCTGATTACAGTACTTCCTATTGTTGCGTTTTATGTAATGAAGAAGAAAAATCTGGATGATAACAGCAATGTAGAGATTTCCAGAAAGAAACAGTGGATTTTGTGTGCGGTGTGTTCTCTGGCTGTTGGCTGCTACGATGGCTTTTATGGGCCGGGAACTGGTACGTTTCTGCTTATTTTATATACAGGAGTAGCAAAACTTCCCGTAGCGAAAGCTTCCGGAACTATGAAACTTGCAAATCTTTCTTCTAATATAATGGCATTAGTTGTTTTTTTATTTAGTGGAAAGATTGTCATATATCTTGGACTTGCAGCTTCTGTTTTTTCCATTGCAGGGCATTATGTAGGATCTGGAATGGTAATGAAAAATGGAAATAAAATCGTAAGACCGATTATTCTGATCGTTCTGGTTTTACTGTTTATCAAAATTATAACGGGGATGTAAAAAGAATAAGACAAAGGTTAAAAAGACCACCATATCATAGAATGATTCGGGAAAGGAACATTTCTGTGATATGGTGGCCTTTTTAGTTGTTTAACCAAACTGCGAAGCAGTTATTTGGTTATGAGCAAGTAGCGGAAGCGGATTGCGAATATCCGATTGACTAATCGTTAATTGGAACTGCTTTCAGTAGAAGTATTATCATCTGTCTGCTTATCTGTATCGGCAGAAATATTTTCATCCTCAGAATCAGAAGTCTCGAGAGGAGAATCTGTCAAAGTACCGAAAATAGCATTTCCCAAAGTATTTCCCTCATCCTGAAGTTTCCAGGATACCCCATCATTGATTAGAACAAAATCTACATCATTGACGGTAGTAACGGTATTATCATTGATGCTGTTCAGAAGAATTTCGAAAGATTTCTCGTATCGTTTCTGGGAGCCATCGATAACTGCGTCAGCAGAAGCCAGATATTTATCAAGCTTTTCCTGATAATCAGCCAGGATCGAATCACTGTCAAAGGTTGTAATTTCAGTTGTAACAGTGGCATTGTATCCATTTTCACTGCTGGATTTAATGACATAATTAAAATTTTTATGAATCTGTTCGGCAAGTGCTGAGGCAATGGAATTTTTTGCAGTATCGGATGTATTCATGATATTTACTACCCCCAGATAAGATGTCATTTCTTTCAAATCCAGTTTCTGTAGAGTGTCAAGATAGACGGTCAGGGTATCTTCCGGTGAAAGGATATCCGGATCTGCCAGATCAGCTATAAGACCGCCGACAAGGTCATCTTCCAGAGAATTGGTACGCTGGATCTTCCATTTTTCCTTTTTATCATTGCCTGTATTGACAAGCTGTATGTTACAGTCTGTCTCAGCTGTATCATAGTCATTTGTGTTTAAAAGGTGATTCAGGATCAGATAATGAGCCTCAAGAGATCTGGAAGAATCTTTGATATTTCCTTTTTGTGCCTGGGCTGACTCTGTGATCTGTGTCCGGAGAAGTTCTGCTTTAAAATCTCTGGCAAGAACTTTGGAATCGATTGTGGTCAGTTTGACAGAAACAGTGGCAGAATGATTGGCTGTGCCGACGATGACATCCGAAATTTTGTAATTAAATTTCCGGAAAAAGAGAGAAAAGGTTTCATTGATTTCATCAGTTAAATCAGTATTCTCTGTGGCATCGGGGAACAGCTCTGTATAGGGTATGTATTTTTGCGTAGTTTCTGAATCGAGATTTTTTAACTGATCCAGTTCATTTCTGACTACACTCTTTACATCTGACTCATTTTTGCGGAAACAGCCGCTGCTTACAGATACAGCAAAAAGAAAAAATAAGACAGAGAAAAGAAGAATCAGGTGTTTGTTTATATTCATACGTGTTCTTTCCTTTCACAGTGCTTTCTGTGCAACTGTTTGACAGTTACTTTTCTGTTTATTTTAACAGATTTTGTACTGACTGTCAAAAAAGTGAAAAAGATGAACGAAATTCATAAAAAAAACGTGAAAAAATTGTGAAAAATGTTGCCATTTGATTACAATGCTTTTATTTTAAGGCAGAATCTGCTATGATAGGAAAGTGAATAATAATGATATAAAAAAGCAGTAGTGTATAATAGATGTTAGCCTGAACAAGGTGATAATATCAAGGAGGCAACTTATGAAGAAGCGTATTATTATCGTTTTGGGAATCCTGATCGCAGCAGGTGGTATCGGAACCGGTGTCTGGTATCACTTTAAAGGAAACGGTCAGAGTGGAACCGGTGATTCTATTGTGTATGTGTCAAAAGTAAGTGTGATCACCGGATCTGAAACAACAGCGGTAAATCGGTTTGCCGGTGTGGTAGAACCGCAGAAAACTGTAAACGTAAAAATAGAAAGTGGACGAAAAGTAAAAGAAGTGGAAGTTAAGACCGGAGAAGAGGTAAAGGCCGGACAGCTTCTTTTTGAATATGATCTCAGCAGTATTGAGGATGATCTGAAGCAGGCGCAACTGGATCTGGACAGATTAAAAAATGAACAGATCAGCCTGACAGAACAGATAGCTACGCTGGAAGCGGAGAAGAAAAAAGCAAAGGCCGAAGATCAGTTGTCCTATACCATTGAAATCGAGACTAACAAAATGAATCTCAAGAAGAATGAATATAGTCAGAAGAGTAAACAGTCTGAAATTGATAAACTTCAGAGCGCAACACAGAATACAGAGGTTCGAAGTGAAATAGATGGTGTGATACAGAAAATTGACACTTCCAAAATGACAAGTGACGACGGTGATTCTGTGGATGACAGCAGTGCAATGGACAGTAGCATGTCGTCAGGTGACGGAAGTTCGGACAGTTCTGCATTTATTACAATTCTCAGTACAGGTGCTTACAGAGTAAAAGGTAAAGTTAATGAACAGAACAGGGATTCTATTGTACCCGGAGAGGCAGTGATCATCCGTTCCAGAGTAGACAGCAGTAAAACATGGAAAGGAACGATGGGATCCGTAGATGTGAATAATGGAACTTCAGATGACAGCAGTAATGATATGTATATGGGTATGGCAAGTACCAGTTCCGATGATCAGACAACGTCTACTTCTTATCCTTTTTATGTGGAATTGGATTCCTCTGAGAATCTGATGCTTGGACAGCATGTGTACATAGAACGTGACATCGGACAGGATGAGAAAAAAGACGGTCTGTGGCTCAGTGATTACTATATTCTGGACACAGATACCAATGAACCGTATGTATGGGCAGCCAGCGATAAGAACAGACTGGAGAAGCGTTATGTAACACTTGGAGAACATGATGATGATCTTGGAGAATATAAGATTGTTGAGGGCCTTACAAAGAAAGATGCGATTGCATTCCCGACAGCGGCTCTGGAAGAAGGCGAAAAAACAGAGATCGGAGATCTGGCTCAGACAATGAGCGGAGGCGCGGACGGGATTACAGATATGGATGCTGATCATGGAAATATGGATGATGAACAGCCAGATTCCGCAGATGGGGAAGCCTATACAGATCCAGATATGGAAGAGGGTTCTGAAGATGACAGTTCGGATGACTCGATTGATCCAAATGAGGAACTTGTACCAATCGATGAGGCACCTGGTATGAGCGCAGGTGAAGACGTGGAGGGGATCGAATGATACTGGAATTAAAGGGTATATATAAAGAATATCAGCAGGGTAAAATGAAAGTTCCGGTATTAAAAGATGTGAATTTCTCCATGGAAGAAGGAGAATACGTGGCAATTATGGGACCATCTGGTTCGGGAAAAACTACTCTGATGAACATTATCGGATGTCTGGACAAGCAGACAGAGGGGACTTTTTTTCTGGATGGAGTGGATATTAAGGCGTGTTCGGAGAATGAAATGTCAGATATCCGGCTGAATAAGATAGGGTTTGTTTTTCAGAGTTTTCATCTTCTCCCTAAGCAGAGTGCTCTGGCAAATGTTGAGATGCCATTAAATTATGCGAGGGTACCTAAGAAGGAGAGAAGAGAACGCGCTCTGAAAGCACTTGACAGAGTGGGCCTGGCGGACAGAGTGGATTTTAAGCCAAATCAGCTTTCAGGAGGTCAGATGCAGAGGGTTGCCATTGCCAGGGCGATCGTCAATAACCCGAAACTTCTTCTTGCAGATGAACCTACAGGTGCTCTTGACAGTAAATCAGGTGCGCAGGTTATGGAACTTTTCCAGAGGCTGAATGATGAGGGGGTATCTGTATTGATGATCACCCATGATGCGGATATTGCCGCACATGCGAAGAGGGTGGTTACGATCAAAGATGGTATCCTTCAGGAAAAGAGGTGATCTTCATGGGCAAAGTAAAGAAAATCCTCGCAGGAGTGCTTGTGGTGGTAATCGCAGGAAGCGGAATTACAGCGGGATTGATGCAGCTGAAGAAAAACAGCCAGAAAACAGTGGCGGTTACTCCTGTGAGCGGATTACTGCAGGAATTTTATACACCTTCCACCACGCTTGACGGAACCATTACATCCAGTGCAACACAGACAGTAAACGGTGATAAAGACCTGATTATTGATCAGATTTATGTGACAAAGGGAGATGCCGTAAAAAAAGGGGATCCTCTGATTTCTTTTGATACTACTCTGGTGGAAATGGAACTGAATATAGCAAAGCTGAAAAAACAGAAACTGGAGCAGGATTTAAATAAAGCAGTGAACAGATTGAACAGCCTTCAGAATGGTGGACCTGTAGAGGAAACAGATGCGGGTACAGACGCCGATAACCTGAATTCAAAAACAGGAAGAACTGATAATGATACAGGCGATGATGATATGAAACCGGATGATACGTTATCATCCGCAACAGATATGTCCGGTAATTATCTGGCAGCAGCCATGCATCCGTTTTTGTTATCTGCTTTTACAGATGGAGATGCAGTGGATAATGCGGGCTCAGACAATTCTTCATCCAAGTCAGATTTACCGGGAGATGATGCTTCAACAGATACCGGAAATACAGGCGGTTCATCAGACGGAACATCTGCGGATAATGATACTCCGGTATATTCGGATCCCTCAGCGAATGGATTCAGTGACGGAGAGAAGGATGATTTTAATTCAGGAAAAAATGATACACCGGAATTATCACCAACGCCAACGCCAACACTGGATGATCGTACCACATATTTTGATCCTTATTACCGAAAAGGTGATCCGAATATCACAGATGGTGACGAGCCGTTTTATCAAAAACTGGATGCAGATTCCGTTCCGTTTACAGGAAGTGGCACAGAGGACGATCCATATGTATATCTGTGTAGCAGTGCAAAAGAAAAAGTAACAGTAATGGGTTCATTCTTTAATAAACTTGCAGGATACAGTCCTGATGGAACCAAAGTTGTTAATCAGGGTGGTTACTGGTACCGTCTGGAATTTCATCAGAATGATACAATAGCGGACTATGATGATCTGAAAACCTCCTGCACAGGTTATTATCTGGTAAACGGAAGTTTTCTGGAGAAACCGGTATATGAATTTGCAGAGGTGGAATTTACACTGGCAGATGCAGATAAATATGATGAGAATCCAGATGATGGAGGAGATGATAATCCTGGTGGGAATGATGAACCTACCGGAACCCCTGTTTCCAGGGCAGATGCTATTAAGTATCAGAAGAGTAAGATTGCCAGTCTGAAGCTGGATCTCCAGGAAAGCGATATCAAGATATCACAGCTGGAAAAGAAAGCTAATAAAAAGCTTATCACTGCAAAACTGGATGGTACGGTTACTTATGTGGGGGATTCCGGAAGTGGTGAGACAACTGACGGTAAGGCTCTGATCAAGATAAAAAGCAGTGATGGATTTTATGTGGTAGGTTCTGTGAGTGAACTGATGCTCGATGATTTTAAAGAAGGCACAAAGCTTAATTGTACAAGTTATACCAGCGGATCTTTTGAGGCAGATGTTATGGATGTTTCGGAATATCCTGTAACCGGTAACAGTTCTTATGGAGGCAGCAATCCCAATGTATCTTATTATGCATTTACAGCAGTGGTGACTGATAAAACTCTTCAATTGGAGGATCAGGACTGGGTTACTGTTAATTATGAAGCATCTGCTGCAGAGAACATTATGGTCATCCAGAAAGCTTTTGTCAGAAATGACAATAATAAAAACTATGTATATAAAGATGATAAAGGCGTCCTGAAGAAGCAGGAGATTTCTGTAGGTGCAACTGTGGACAGCGGTTACAGTGTGATTGTCAAAGGTGGACTCAGTGAAGATGATCTGATTGCATTTCCTTATGGAAAAGATGTGAAAGAGGGCGCAAAGACAAAAGAAATTACTCTGGATCAGATGTATGGATATTAATTGAGAAAGGAGACATTTTATGCTTGAAAATATACGCCTGGCTTTTCAGGGAATATGGTCACATATGATGAGATCCTTCCTGACTATGCTGGGTATCATTATTGGTATTGCGTCTATCATTGCAATTGTTTCTACCATCAAAGGAACCAGTGAGCAGATTAAGGAAGACCTGATAGGTGCAGGTTCCAATACAGTAAATATTTATCTGTATGATGGAGATAATCAATATGATGCGGAATATGGAAATTCTTCAAAAGCACCGATTCTGACAGATGATGTAAAAGAAGAAGTGAAAGATCTGGACCATGTTGAGAATGCAACTTTTTATTATAACAGTACCAGCGCATCTATTTATAATAACAATAACAGTCTGGAGGGTGGAAGTGTTTACGGGATTGATGTGAACTATCTGGCTACTTGCGGATATATAATTCAGTCAGGACGGGGATTTGTAAAAGATGACTACAAAAATTACAATAAAGTTGCGCTGATCGATGACAATGCGGCACAGAATCTGTTCCCGTCACAGAACCCGGTAGGGCAGACTGTGGAGATCAATCAGGAACCATATACGATTGTGGGAGTGATCCGGCAGGATGAGAATTATCAGCCGACGATCAACAGTATTGACGAATATTACACTTATTATCAGTCGATTGTAGGAAGTGTAATGATTCCGGACAGTTGCTGGCCGATTTCCTTTAAATTTGATGTTCCTCAGAATGTAATTGTGAAAGCAGACAGCACAGATACCATGAGTTCGGTGGGAAATGCAGCAGCAGATGTGCTGAATAATTTAATTGCAGCCTTAAATACAGACGGAAATACAACCATGAAATACAAAGCCGATAATATTATGGAGCAGGTCAAGAATATGCAGAAACTCAGTGAGAGTACGAATAATCAGCTGATCTGGATTGCAAGTATTTCTCTTCTTGTAGGCGGTATTGGTGTCATGAATATCATGTTGGTTTCTGTTACAGAGCGTACCAAAGAGATTGGATTGAAAAAGGCTATCGGGGCACGTAAGAAGACGATTCTGGGACAGTTTCTGACAGAGGCTTCCGTACTTACCAGTATTGGCGGTATTATCGGAGTAATAACAGGAATCGGGCTGTCGAAAGTGGTGGGAAAGGTTACCGGTTCGCCTACTGCGATTAGTGTGCCATCAATTGTGATCGCAGTATTGTTTTCTACAGTGATAGGCGTGGTATTTGGACTGCTTCCTTCTGTGAAAGCAGCAAATTTAAATCCTATTGATGCGTTGAGAAGTGAATAAACACTGCACAGATAAAACAGACTTGATGTACAATACCTTTGTATATTGAGTCTGTTTTTCTGTAACATTTTTAGTTACTGTTTACTGGCAATATCCTGCAAAGCGTGTTATTGAAAACGAAGTGAACAATAACCATTTTTCTGTGGATTTTAAACAGAAAAACAATCAAATTTGTTTAGATGTCAAGAAATGTGCTAAAATTTGTACAAAAAATAAAAAAATATGGAAGTACAAAGACAGGTTGTGCTATAATGGAGTATCTCAAAAAGAATTATTTATACAGGAGAAAGTTCGCGGATGGTATCATTTACCTATATCATCAAAGATAAATTTGGAATACATGCAAGGCCCGGACTGCTTCTTGTGCAGGAAGCCGGAAAGCTTACGAGCAATATCACTATTTTTAAAGGAACAGACAGTGGTGATGCGAAGCGGATGTTCTGTGTTATGAATCTTGCAGTAAAACAGGGAGATCAGATAACAGTACATGTGGAAGGCGAGAATGAAGAGGCAGATGCCGAAGTAATGAGAGAGTTTTTGAAAAATAATCTGTAACTGTGAAGATGTCAGACAGTTATGCCATAATCTTTAATAAGGAGAATTGGAGTAATGAAAGTATTAGAAGGTAAGTCCGTATTTTCAGGAATCGCAATTGGAAAGATTTCTATTTTGCAGAAAGCAGACACAAGTGTAAAGCGTACGAAGGTAGAAAATCCGGAGGCAGAGATCACACGTGTGCAGGAAGCAAAAGAGAAAGCAGTTGAACAGCTTCAGAAACTGTATGATAAGGCACTCCGGGAAGTTGGAGAATCAGGTGCTGCTATTTTTGAAGTGCATCAGATGATGCTGGATGATGAGGACTATCTGGATTCTATTGATAACATTATCCGTACGGAGAATGTAAATGCAGAGTATGCAGTAGCAACAACAGGCGATAATTTTGCAGACATGTTTGCGCAGATGGATGATGACTACATGAAAGCAAGAGCGGCAGATATAAAGGATATTTCAGATCGTCTGGTACGTGTATTATCAGGACACGATGAGGGAGATATGGATGCTGCAGAACCATCTATTATCGTTGCTGAGGATCTGGCTCCAAGTGAAACTGTACAGATGGACAAGAGCAAAGTTCTTGCATTTGTTACAAGGAAAGGTTCTTCCAATTCCCATACAGCAATCCTTGCAAGAACTATGAATATCCCGGCGCTGATCAATATTGAATATGATGACAGCATGGATGGGAAAATGGCAGTTGTAGACGGTAAGACCGGTTCTCTTATTGTGGAACCGGATGCAGATACCCTGAAGAAATATCAGGATCAGAAAGACGAGGAGTTGCGCCAGAGAGCAATGCTCAAAGAATTAAAAGGCAAAACTACAGAGACAAAGAGTGGACATAAGATTCATCTGTACGCAAACATCGGAAGCACAGGCGATGTAGCCAGTGTACTGGCTAATGATGCAGAAGGTATTGGTCTATTCAGAAGTGAATTCATTTATCTGGAAAAAGATAATTATCCGACAGAGGAAGAGCAGTTCCAGATTTATAAAGCAGTAGCACAGAATATGGCAGGAAAGAAAGTAATCATCCGTACACTGGATATCGGCGCAGACAAGCAGATTGATTACTTTGATATGGCACACGAAGAGAATCCGGCAATGGGTTATCGTGCAATCCGTATCTGCCTGGACAGACCAGAAGTATTTAAGACACAGCTTCGTGCACTGTTCAGAGCAAGTATGTTCGGAAATATCTCCATTATGTATCCGATGATCATCTCTGTAACAGAAGTAAAACAGATCAAGGCTATTGTTGCAGAGGTTAAGAAAGAGCTGACAGAGCAGGGCATTCCGTTTAAAGATGACGTAGAGCAGGGTGTAATGATCGAGACACCGGCTGCAGTTATGATCAGTGATCTTCTTGCAAAAGAAGTTGATTTCTTCAGCATCGGAACTAACGATTTAACACAGTATACACTGGCAATCGACCGTCAGAATGCAAAACTGGATAATATTTATGATTCTCATCATGAAGCTGTACTTCGTATGATCCAGATGGTCATTGATAATGCACATAAAGAGGGAATCTGGGCAGGAATCTGCGGAGAGCTCGGAGCAGATACTACATTGACAGAACGCTTTATCCAGATGGGGATTGATGAATTATCTGTATCACCTACATTTGTTCTGCCGGTACGTAAGATCGTAAGGGAACTGGACTGATTCTGGCATAAATATCGCAAAAGAATAGAAACAGGCAGTCAAAATTCCGCATGGGTCAATCTATGCGGAATTTTTTTGCAATAAATTAGCGGTTCCTGATTGTGATACATAAAAAAATATGATAAACTGAACATAATCTGTAATTTTATGAAAAGATAATTGATACATAAAAAATCTGAAGTGGATCAGAAGCAAAGGAGATATGAATATGGGAAAAATTGCCATTGTCACAGACAGTAACAGCGGCATAACACAGGACCAGGCAAGAGAACTTGGAATCAGCGTAATTCCAATGCCTTTTTATATTAACGAGAAGCTTTATCTTGAAGGAATCACTCTTTCACAGGAAGAGTTTTATGAGAGACTTAAGAATGATGAGGCTATTTCTACTTCACAGCCGGGGCCGGCAGATGTATGCGGACTTTGGAATACATTACTGGAAAAGTATGATGAAGTAGTGCACATTCCAATGTCAAGCGGACTGAGTGCATCCTGCGATACAGCAATGGGACTGGCTCAGGAATATGACGGAAGAGTACATGTAGTAGACAATCAGAGAATTTCTGTTACGCAGAGACAATCTGTACTGGATGCCCTCACATTAAGAGATGCGGGCAGAAATGCGATACAGATCAAACAGGTTCTGGAAGAGCAGAAGCTGGATTCCAGTATCTATATTACTCTGGAAACTCTGAAATACCTTAAGAAAGGCGGAAGGATTACCCCTGCAGCAGCAGCAATCGGAACAGTTCTGAACCTGAAACCTGTGCTTCAGATCCAGGGTGAGAAGCTGGATGCATATTCCAAAACAAGAGGCAAGAAGCAGGCAAAACGTGTCATGCTCAAGGCTATGCAGAATGACTGGGAGAACCGCTTCGCAGAATACGTAAAACGTGGCGAAATGTGCCTGCAGTCTGCTTATACAGGAAATCAGGAGGAAGCAGAGGAATTTAAGAAAGAAATTGCCGAAGTATTCCCCGGAATTGAGATTGTGCAGAATCCGTTATCATTAAGTGTTGCATGCCATATCGGACATGGTGCTATTGCAGTTGCATGTTCAAGAAAAGTGGTAGTAGAATAAAACAATCTGAGGAGTTAGGAAAGAATGAAGAAACTTATGGAACAGATGGCGGAAGAACTTTCCGCAGCATTTGAAAAATCCGGATACGACCCATCCTACGGAAAAGTAACCGTATCCAACAGACCGGATCTTTGCGAATTTCAGTGCAACGGTGCTATGGCAGGAGCCAAAGCATACAAGAAGGCACCGTTTATGATCGCTGATGATGTAGTAGCATACTTAAAAGACAGCCAGGTTTTCTCCATGGCAGAAGTCGTAAAACCGGGATTTATCAATTTAAAAGTAAAAGGTGAATTCCTTGCAGATTACTTAAAGGAAATGGCAGCAGACGAGAAACTTTCCGTATCTGCAGCAAAAGAGCCGAAGACGATCATCATCGACTACGGTGGACCAAACGTTGCAAAACCTCTTCATGTAGGACATCTTCGTTCTGCAATCATCGGAGAAAGTATTAAGAGAATCAGTCGCTTTGTAGGACATAAAGTGATCGGTGATGTTCATCTGGGAGACTGGGGTCTTCAGATGGGGCTGATCATTACGGAACTGAAACACAGAAAACCGGAGCTGGTTTATTTTGATGATTCTTACACAGGAGAGTATCCGGAGGAAGCACCATTTACGATCAGCGAGCTGGAAGAGATCTATCCATGTGCAAGCGGCAAGTCCAAAGAGGATGAAGCGTACAGAAACGAAGCTCTGGAAGCAACTCATCTTCTTCAGCAGGGCAAACCGGGATACATGGCTCTCTGGAACCATATTATGAACGTATCCGTTACAGACCTGAAGCGCAACTATGACAAATTAAATGTGTCTTTTGATCTCTGGAAAAAGGAATCCGATGCACAGCCATATATTCCTGGAATGGTTGAGGAGATGAAAGAAAAAGGATTCGCTTATGTAGACCAGGGTGCACTTGTAGTAGATGTAAAAGAAGAGAACGACACAAAAGAGATTCCTCCATGTATGCTTCTGAAATCAGACGGAGCTTCTCTTTATACAACTACAGACCTTGCAACAATCGTAGAGCGAATGAAATTATTTAACCCGGATGAGATCTTGTATGTGGTAGACAAACGTCAGGAACTTCACTTTATCCAGGTATTCCGCTGTGCAAGAAAGACCGGGCTTGTAAAAGATGATACAAAGCTTTCTTTCCTTGGATTCGGAACCATGAACGGAAAAGACGGAAAACCGTTCAAGACAAGAGAGGGCGGCGTTATGCGTCTGGAAACTCTCATTAAAGACATCAACGAAGAGATGTTTACCAAGATTGTTGAGAATCGCAGCGTGAAAGATAAAGATGCGAAAGAAACTGCAGAGATCGTAGGGCTTTCCGCGATCAAATACGGTGACCTTTCCAATCAGGCTACCAAGGATTACATTTTTGATATTGACAGATTTACATCATTTGAAGGTAATACAGGTCCGTATATCCTTTATACGATCGTTCGTATCAAATCTATTCTGAACCGTTTTGCAGAAGAGGGCGGCAACCTTGAAGCAGGTGCAATCCTTGATCCAGTAAACGACAGCCAGAAGAACCTGATGCTTCAACTGACAGGTTTCGGTGCAACTGTAGAGAACGCTTTTGAAGAAAAAGCACCGCATAAGATCTGTGCATATATTTATGAAGTATCCAATGCATTCAACAGCTTCTATCATGAGACAAAGATCCTCAGCGAAGAGAACGAAGCACAGAAAGCTTCCTTCATCCAGTTGTTGAAACTCACTAAGAAAGTTCTGGAGACATGTATCGATCTTCTTGGATTTTCTGCACCGGACAGAATGTAAAAATAAGATTCATCAATAAATCAACTTGTTGGTATACTAGTTACTGTTCACACACCACTATCCCGCGAGGTGTTTTGGCATGAATATGCCAAAATCCCGAGACATACAAGCCAAAAATTCATTGCCGCAGGCAATCTGGAATGAATTTTGGCTATGTTACTGAGAACGGAGTGAACAGTAACGTATACTAAGCCCTGTTTACATATATTGTAAATGGGGCTTTTCAAAAAGAACGAAATGTGCTATCATGTATTTATCTAATCTATACGTGATGAAATTCTTTCATCACATTTTCCATTTTTGTTTTAAACGAATTGTGAATATCTGCTTGGCTCAGATAAACTGCGGAGCAGTTATTCGGTTATGAGCAAGTAGCGAATCTGATGATTTTATCTGTTTGACAATTGAACAGGAGGTGAACCAGTGAATTTATCTGGAACTGTATTAAAAGGGCGTTACTGTATTCTGAATCCTGTTGGAAAAGGCGGCGGAGGGAAAGTTTACCTTGCCAGAGACCTGGAACTGGGCGTTTTGTGGGCGGTAAAAGAAATACCGGTATCCGACAAAAGTGAAGCTCGTATGCTTTTGAAACTTTCGCATCCGTCTTTGCCAAAGATGATAGATTACATAGAAGATAACCGAAAATGTTACCTTGTTATGGAATATGTCAGGGGAAAATCTCTGGGTGAGTATTTAAGAGGCGGAAAACATTTTTCCATAAATGAAATCGTTAAATATGGAATGGAGATTTCAGATGTATTCTCCTATTTTCATGGTCGGAAACCACCGGTTTATTATGGAGATCTGAAGCCTGACAATCTGATGCTGGGTGAGAATGGAAGATTATATCTGATCGATCTGGGCGGTGCTGTAAACGGATATAAATATCACCATAAAGTATGTACAGGCACTGCCGGTTTTGCTGCGCCGGAACAATATGAGGGAAAGATAAATGCAGCAACAGATATTTATACATTTGGAAAAACATTATCTGCCTTATGTGGAAAAACAGATTGTCTGTTATTCATCCGGAACATGTCATTATTCTGGCTTATTTTCAGATGCTGCATGAAGAAACCGGAAATGCGTTATCAAAATATGAAGACTGTACAGAAAAAACTAAGCAGAATCCAGAAGAGACAAAATCAGAGTAAAATTAAAAACATGTTGGTTTTGGCAGGGAGCAGTATTGCTTTTGCAGTAATAACTGTTTTTCTTCTGTTTAGTTCTGATCTGGTATCCGGCTCCAAAACATTTGATTTTTATGAAGAGCTAACTGATATTACAGACCTTTATTATCAGGAAGAATTTCAAAACGACAGTAAAGCGGACAGGGAAAAAATTTGTGAACAGGCAGATACCGGACTGCGGAAATTACAAAAACAATGCACTGAAAAAGAGGAGTCAAGAAAGATATTACAGATTCTGGCAGTAAACAGTGAGTATCAGGAAAATTATGAAAATGCAGGATTCTACTATGAGCAAATGCTTCTTTATGATGAAACTTACAGAGCCGGATACGGTGAATATGGAATGTTCCTGTTCCGTACCGGGCAAAAGGAAGCCGGTCAGGCACTATGGACAGAATATAAGTCGAAAGAAACAATGTTAGACGATACAGTCAGCAGAAATCTGAGATTGTGGGAAAAGGAGATGACTAAGAGTGAAGAAAAATCATAACAGACTCTGGATTGTGACATTTGTATGTTTATGTCTGTGTCTGACTTCGACTATCTCTGCCATGCAGATGGGAGGTTTTGATATTGATGTAGGAAATGGAGAAAACAGCAGCTGGCAATGGCATGAGGAACAGCAGTGGAATCAGAGCAGTTGGGAGAATACGTGGGAAAATAACCGGCAGACTGGAGACAACACATCAGAAACTCCTGTACAGAACGATCAGGCCCAGGACAATGGATATCAGTATGATTCTGATATAGAAAACGGAACACAGGATAATATACAGCAATGGGATGGTGTACAGCAGAATAACACTGACTGGAATAACAGCAGTCAATGGAACAATAATTCTCAGTGGGATAATAATTCTCAGAATAATAATGTCCAGAATAATAACGTTCAGAGTAATAATGCCCGGAATAATAATTCTGCATGGAACGCTCAACCTCAGACAGATAACAATATGCAGATAACATCCCGGACGGATAATGAATCCGCTGTTAAGATATCAGAAAAACCCACCCCAACATCAATACCTGTACCAACACCTAAACCTGCGAAAAATCCGAAGCCGACAAAAACACCCAAATCAACTCAGCCCCCAACTCCTAAGCCGTCAAAAAAGAAAAATAAGAAGAAACAAAATAAAGCAAAGAAAACAGAAAAAGAAAACAAGAATACAGGTAATTCCAAAGTGTTTCAGAATAAAGAAAACCAGGGGGATACTGTTGAATACACGCATGTAAAAGATGAAGCTGTTAAGTTTCATTGCACACAAAATACAGATAGTTTCCATACCCCGCGAATTCAGATAATATCCCGGGGCTCTGTTCAGATTCTTTCTTTTCGGCTTAACAAAACAGAATGTCCCTGGCATTGGGAAGGAGACTGGATCATACCGGATACGGAAGATGAAAATGTAAAAGAAATAGAATTGTTGGTTATCTCTCAAGGCGGAAAGCTGATAAAAATGAATCCCCGGATTTTTTCCTCATAGACGCTTCAGGAAAACAATGCTATAATTTATCATATTATATCAATTTTTCTGAGACAGGAGGAACCTATGTACAAAGTAATTTTGTTTGATTTAGATGGAACATTAACAGAATCCGGAGAGGGTATCACGAAATCTGTTCAGTATGCACTGGAGAGAATTGGAAAGCCTGAACCGGACCTTGAGAAACTGAAGGTTTTCATAGGACCGCCGCTTATGGAGATGTTTATGCAATATGCACAGATTGATGAGGCAACCGCAAAACAGGCGGTGGAAATTTACAGAGAACGCTATTCTGTGACAGGAATCTTTGAAAATGCCGTATATCCGGGAATTGAGAACATGCTGGCACAGTTGGAGAAGAAAGGATATATTCTCGCAGTAGCATCCTCTAAACCGGAAGTATATGTGAGACAGATCCTGGATCATTTTGGACTTACCCGGTACTTCACAGAAATCGGCGGAAGCGAATTGAATGGTCGAAGAACAAACAAGACAGAAGTGATCGAAGATGTTCTGAAACGTCTGAATATGGACAAACACAGAGATCAGGTTATTATGGTTGGAGATAAAGAACATGATGTATACGGAGCACGCAAAGCTGGCCTGGAATGTATTGCAGTTTCTTTCGGATATGGAACTGAAGAAGAGCTTAAACAGGCAAAACCTCTGAAAATCGTTGATTCTGCAGAAGGAATCGTAGATTTTTTCGCCTGAGCCCTCTGCGAAAACAAAATATTGTTTCTAAAATCTGGAGGGCAGGATATCCGGCAGGAATCCATTTTGTGATTTCGCAGATCGTTGCAGGGACTGCGTTGGCAGTATTTGCAAGAACAGCAGAAAATTCGGCAGAGACATACTATAATTACACGATTTTTCTCACAGGCTTAACAGGAATCCTGGCTATGATCCCGGCATTGTATTTTTATCGAAGAGATAAAGTTAGAAGAATTGCCGGCGGTCTGATCCCGGCACAGAAAAAAGTACCGCTTTCCTTACTGGAAATAATTCTTCTGCTTCTGGCAGGAGCCGGACTTGCACAGTATGGAAATTTCCTGATGGCAATTCTTCAGTCATTTATCAACAGCAGTGCCTACCAGGAAAGCATGACCAGAATTACAGAAGGAAAATCACTTTTTATGATGATTTTCTGGATGGGAATCGTTGCGCCGGCAGCAGAGGAAATGATCTTTCGCTGGTTAATCTATCTGCGTCTGCGTGACTGGATGAAGCTGCCGGTGGCAGCAGTGATTTCCGGAGTGGTCTTTGGTATATATCACGGAAATATCGTGCAGGGAATATACGCAAGTATCCTTGGAACAGCATTTGCATGGATACTGGAAATGAGTGGAAATATTTACAGCAGTATGCTGCTTCATATGGGAGCGAATATCTGGTCATTGCTTATTACAGAATATGCACTGGATCTGTTTTCCATGAAATACGGTGTGCAGATTTTGATATTGATCTATCTGATTCTGCTGGCCGGCGTAGTGTGCTGCCTTACTCATTTCGAAAAAGTGTATAGTGTAAGAAAAAAGAAGAGAATGATATAAAAAATCTGCCATAAAAAGCAGATGATGATTAACAGGAGAATGTGATGGGAAAAGCAGTTCGTCTGGATAAGTTTCTGGCAGATGCAGGAGTAGGGACCAGAAGTGAGGTAAAAAAATATATTCAAAAAGGAAAAGTACAGATCAACGGTGTACCTGCAAAGAAACCGGAGATCAAGGTTAGTGAAGAGGATGAAGTAATTCTGGATGGAAACAAAGTTTCCAGGGCACCGGAATTCGTCTATTATCTTCTGCACAAACCTGCAGGTTATATCAGTGCGACTGAGGATAAGCGTGACAGAACAGTGATGGAACTGGTGCCGTCAGACAGGAAAGATATTTTTCCTGTAGGGAGACTGGATAAAGATACAGAGGGCCTGCTTCTGATCACAGATGACGGAGCATTGGCACATGAACTTCTTTCTCCGAAGAAGCATGTAGACAAAACTTACTATGCTGTCACAGATGGTTGCGTGACAAAAGAGGATGTACAGAGATTTGCTGAGGGTCTGGAGATTGGAGAAAAAAATCCGACTATGCCAGCGAAACTGGAAATCCTCAGAACCAGAAAAGTGGAAGAGGCAGAACTGGAACAGTATCCGTCAGGATGGTCTTCGGAAATTCAGCTTACGATCAAAGAAGGCAAATTCCATCAGGTCAAGCGAATGACAGAAGCAGTAGGAAAGAAAGTGGTCTATCTGAAACGAATTTCCATGGGAGTATTAACATTGCCGGATGACCTGAAAAAAGGAGAATGCCGTCAGTTGACTGCTGAAGAAGAGAAAAAACTGAAAGACAGCATTGGCAGATCCTGAAAAACCTGTAAAAATAATAAAAAATTTGCAAAAAACCCTCTTTACATGGAGGGTTTTTGTATGCTATACTACAGAAGTTGCGAGTCATGCGCATCTATTGTGCATGCAAAAATATACACGTTCGGAGATTCCCGCGGATGGTGCCCTGCGGTGTGAGGCTGGGTCCCCAGGAAAAAGAACCGGGCGGAAGAAATTAACCAAAAAGGAGAACAAACATGAGCGTTATTTCAATGAAACAGCTTTTAGAAGCAGGCGTACATTTCGGACATCAGACAAGAAGATGGAACCCTAAAATGGCTCCATACATCTACACAGAGAGAAACGGTATCTACATCATCGACTTACAGCAGTCTGTAGGTATGGTTGACGATGCTTACAATGCAATCGCTGATATCGTAGCAGACGGTGGAAGCATCTTATTCGTAGGAACAAAGAAACAGGCTCAGGATGCTATCAAAACAGAAGCAGAGCGTTGCGGACAGTTCTATGTAAACGAGAGATGGTTAGGTGGTATGCTTACAAACTTCAAAACTATCCAGAGCCGTATTGCAAGACTGAAAGAAATCGAAGCTATGGAAGCTGATGGAACATTTGACGTTCTTCCTAAGAAAGAAGTTATTGAGCTGAAAAAAGAACTTGCAAAATTACAGAAAAACATCGGCGGTATCAAAGAAATGAAGAGACTTCCGGATGCAATCTTCATCGTAGATCCTAAGAAAGAAAGAATCTGCGTACAGGAAGCTCATACATTAGGAATCCCGCTTATCGGTATCTGCGATACAAACTGCGATCCGGAAGAACTGGATTATGTAATTCCGGGTAACGATGATGCAATCCGTGCAGTAAAATTAATCGTTTCCAAAATGGCAGACGCTGTTATCGAAGCAAAACAGGGTACTGCAGATGCAGACGGTGAAATCGAAGCTGAATCTGAAGAGTTCGCAGCTACAGAAGAATAATTTTTTGAACCAGTACAGGAAAGCCGACAGGCTTTCCTGTCATTGAAAAAGGAAAAGCCCCTCCGGGCGATTTACGAATATTATTCAGGAGGAAAATGAAATGGCTATCACAGCAGCACAGGTAAAAGAATTAAGAGAAATGACCGGCGCCGGAATGATGGATTGTAAGAAAGCTCTTACAGCTACAGAAGGTGATATGGATAAAGCAGTAGAATTCCTTCGCGAAAAAGGTCTTGCTACAGCACAGAAGAAAGCAAGCCGTGTAGCAGCAGAAGGTCTTTGCAAAACTTTAGTTTCCGAAGACGGAAAGAAAGCAGTTGTTGTAGAAGTTAACGCTGAGACAGACTTCGTAGCTAAGAATGAAAAATTCCAGAACTACGTTGCAGATGTAGCAGCTCAGGCTATGAACACAACAGCAGCAGATATCGATGCTTTCCTTGCAGAAGCATGGGCACTTGATACAACTAAGACTGTTAAAGAAGCTCTTGCAGCTCAGATCGCAGTTATCGGCGAGAACATGAACATCAGAAGATTTGCTCAGGTTACAGAAGAGAACGGTTTCGTTGCTTCCTACACACATATGGGCGGTAAGATCGGTGTTCTTGTAGACGTTGAAACAGACGTAGTTAACGATGCTGTTAAAGAAATGGCTAAGAACGTAGCAATGCAGATTGCAGCTCTGAAACCACAGTACACAAGCGATAGCGAAGTAAGCGCAGAATACATTGAGCATGAGAAAGAAATCCTTATGGCTCAGATCCAGAACGATCCGAAAGAATCCCAGAAACCGGCTAAGGTTATCGAAGGAATGATCACAGGACGTATCAAAAAAGAGCTTAAAGAAATCTGCCTTCTTGACCAGACATACGTTAAAGCTGAAGACGGAAAACAGTCTGTAGCTAAATACGTAGAGCAGGTTGCTAAAGAAAACGGTGCTAAGATCACTGTTAAAGGTTTCGTACGTTACGAGACAGGTGATGGTATCGAAAAGAAAGAAGAGAACTTTGCAGAAGAAGTTGCAAAACAGATGGCACAGTAATCTGGTTTTTGCAGAACTTTAAAAAGAGTCTTAAAACCCTTGAAAATCCAGTATTTTCAAGGGTTTTTCTTATATACACCACTTCATATATTGCATTATAAATTCATGTAACTTTTTAAACGGATTTTCGTAAAATGTTCGTCATGGTTTTCGTAAAACCTGCGTACGAACTTCTTAACGAAAACTTCGCATGATTTTTAAGAAAAATGTGGCGATTTCGGTAGCTAACTATAAAGCAATTTATAATACTTGCAGGAATAGAGGTTCAAATTGCAAAAAGATTTGGGCAGTAGTAGGAAGGTTGGAAATGTGGTATGATTGAGAACAGGACATAAGAGAAAACAGGAACTGAATAGAGTGTGAGTAAAGAAGAAATCTTTGAATATGTGCAACAGCAATATGGAACACTCCCAGAATATCTATGGAGCAAATGACATTTTGGAAGAATACAGAAAGTGTGAGTAAAGAAATTATGGAATTGTTGAAAACAATCAGAGGAGACATTACAAAAATTACAGATGTTCAGGCAATCGTAAATGCTGCGAATAATTCACTTCTTGGTGGCGGAGGTGTGGATGGAGCAATTCACAGAGCAGCAGGACCAGAACTTTTGGAAGAATGCAGAACATTACATGGATGTGAGACAGGGAAGGCAAAAATTACAAAAGCATATAAGCTCCCTTGTGAGTATGTTATCCATACAGTAGGACCAATATGGAATGGTGGGAATCAAAATGAAAAAGAATTACTTGCAAGCTGTTATTTATCTTCTATGCAGCTGGCACTGGAACACAAAATCAGAAAAATCGCATTTCCGTCAATTTCTACAGGAGTGTATTCATTTCCGGTTGGACTTGCAGCAAGAATTGCAGTAAATACAGTTGCTGGATTTTTGAAGGAACATCCAGATGATTTTGATCTGGTGGAGTGGGTTTTGTTTGATGAACATACGGAATTGGTTTATGCGATAGAAGTAAATGCGCATAATAAAGGAATATAGAAGATGAGAATATTGATGTTAGGAAACAGTTTTACAACGGCAAATCATATGCCGGACATGTTGGATGAGTTGACCGGTGCAGAGATTGTGCAACATACCCGTGGAGGGGCACGATTGGCAGAGCAGTTAAATCCGAAAACAAAGATGGGAAAGCGTACACAGGAAGCTTTGCAAAATGAAAAATGGGATTTTGTCATTTTACAGGAAATGAGCAATGGTCCAATTACATCAAAAGCCAGTTTCCTTGAAAATGCAGAAAAACTCTGTGAGAAGATCAGGGAGAATGGAGCAAAGCCAGTTTTTTATGCGACCTGGGCATATCAACGTGGAGGAAAGAAGTTGGAAACTTTTGGAATGGATTATGATGAGATGTATCAGAAACTGTATGAAGCTTATCACCTGGCAGCAGATAGAAACCATACTTTGATTGCAGATGTTGGAAAGAAATTTTATGAACTTTCAGATAAAGTAAATCTTTATGCGGATGATGGGTGCCATCCAAATGAAAAAGGTTCCCAGATAGCAGCAGAGATAATTGCAGAAGTCTTGATGAATTGAATAACGTGATATGAAAAAAGCAGCTTGATTATCGAGTTAGTTACTCTCGGTTCAAACTGCTTTTCTTTTGGGCTTTATCTCTCATACAGGAGTATTGTCATCATCAAGTTGAAAAATATCGGCTATCTGGGATTCTATTTTTATGAAATCGTGGTGCCACAGGCAAAAGAAACTGCTTTGTCCATGGCTGCGGATGGAATGAAAGCTGAAAAAATAGCCCACTATCTCAAAGTAAGTGTTGCGATGGTTCAGAACTGGATCGATGAAAGCATGAGTGTTGTACAATAATTTAATGATATAATGAAGAGAAGCTGCCAGGAGATAAGAAAAATCTCTTGGTGGTTTTTGGGAATTAAACCTATGATTTTTTTGTAAAATAGTTCTATAGAACTACTACTTGATTTGCAGATTCTGTATCTTTCAATTATCCATAGGTATACTAATTTTAGGGATTTTTTTAAAGTTTAAACTATCTTCATTTTGCGGCAAAAAATAAATTTCATCTTTCAATTACTACTGGGGATGTCGAAATGTGGTATTAACCGACATCCTCTTATGATATCATCCTGCATATCTAACTTCCATAAATTGTCTTTCGTTATCAGAAATTGGTGGATTTTCCAGCGCTTTAATCCAGTAGATTTCTCCATCGCATTCTAACTGAATATACATCTTTTCGTTTATGAGTGCGCATTTAATGATTTTTGTTAATGATCCGGTTTTCAGTGTCGTGTTCACCGCAGTAGCATCTGGTCTGGTATATGTCGGAAGATCACTGTTTACTGTGAAATATCGGCTGCTTCCGTCTGCGGAATATATT